>JBAVYX010000029.1:0-2854 GCA_049588475.1 Silvibacterium sp.
GCTGGCAGAAAGCGGGGCCCCGCCTCCTGAAGAAATTCCAACTGAAAGAGAATATAGCTTCCTACTGCCAGCCTCGATGGCATGGCTCAGCTTATTGGCCGCTTATCTCCGCCAAACCACTCAGCGAGCGCTCTAGCTGCATCGAGGAACTCCCCTCCGGAGTCGTTCCGCCCTTTCCCTCGTGTGCCATTTGACCGAGTTTTGAACCTGGGGTACAAGAGCAGTGCCTTCGCGATTTGAGCAATTCCCCGTTTGTCTCACCCTCTCAGTTGAATGCGTGATGGAATTGTGCTCGTACGCCGCGTCAATCTGCTTTCCGCCTTGAGTCAGAGATTCGCCACGTGACGAATACCGGCGAGTTTCGCCATTTCACAAGAACCTTTTGAATTCAGGCGATACTGCGACGTTGCTTCCTGGCAGTCGGCATGCTTGGGTAAAAGCGCGGACCGTTCCGCAGCGTAATGTTCCTAAGCCAACCGCGCTGACAACGCGAATAAAGGGAGATGAAGCTATGTCACTCGCAAAACGAAGCGAAAAGGGGTTGCTCACGCCAGACAATTGCGTCGTGGCGCTTATCAATCACCAACCACAGATGCTGTTCGGAATTACCAGCATCGATTAGTCGAAGCTCTTGGGATGACTGTCATTGCCTTCGTTGTCGGGCTCTGTCTCGCGGTTCAGCGACTCACGCCGTTCGTGCCTTGGATTGTCGGCGGTTTAGTGGGGATGGGAATTGCGTTACCAGGAACTGCCATGGGTGGGAGCCTCAACCCGGCTCGCCAGTTCGGGCCAGCCGTTGCTTCTGGGCAAACGCGGTTTTTGTGGGTTTACTTGCTTGCCCCAATGTTCGGCGCAGCCTTTGCGACATGGCTGCGACGGAAGATCCAGTGCCAACGCAGGGTGCTTACGCATCGGCTGTGCGGCACTATCGGAACTTCAACTGCGAAAGGGATCGCATGATGTGTCTCTGTCCGTCGATTGGACAGTTCAGTGGCTAGAGAGCCTTGCGGATGGCGTCTACGCGGTACCTGGTTTCTTGATTAGAGCGGGGAATGGGAGTCAGGCACGATTTGTCGGACACAGGCCGGGCACGGATGTTCGCTGGCAAGTCGACCCGCATGTATGGTTTCAGGCTGACTATGGAGTTTTCTACGCCGGCAAGTTCCTGTAGGAGACACAGCCCGGCCGCAATCTCAATTACTGGCCGTTGTGGGGCCAGGTTATAAGTTTTAGGAAAATGAGGCAGACGAAAACCTAGGCGTCGTCGCGATGGAACTGGAGAAACAGCTATGTTGAAGTCTCTTTGGATAATTGCCGCAAGGATCTCGGGCTTCTTGATTCCAACAGTCGTGGGCTCAGCGTTCTTTTTCGCAATCATCGGCGTGTTCGGAATATGGATTGCGATTGCAGGGCTGATTCTAGCGATCGCCTTTGCCGTGACGACAGTGGCCTTTGTTCAGACAGAAGGAGGCGCAAGATGAGTCTGAATCCGGCTACGTTAGCCCGCGTGCAGTTCGCCTTCACCGTGAGCTTTCACATCATTTTCCCAACTATGTCCATTGGGCTTGCCATGTTCCTTGCTGTAATAGAAGGTCTCTGGCTCAGGACTAGGGATGCACTCTACCTCGAAATCTATCGCTTCTGGCTGAGCATTTTTGCAATGGGTTTTGGAGTTGGGGTGGTGACGGGCATCGTCCTCTCGTTCGAGTTTGGTCTAGGCTTTGCGAAGTTTGCACAGCTTGCCGGGCCGGCGATCGGGCCGATGATTGCCCTCGAAGTGCTCACTTCTTTTTTTCTTGAAGCGGGTTTCCTCGGGATCATGCTCTTTGGAATGCATCGAGTGGGGCCCAAGCTCCACTTTTTTGCTACATGCATGGTGGCGCTTGGCACACTACTGTCAGCATCATGGATCCTCTCAGCGAACAGCTGGATGCAGACGCCAGATGGCGTGGCTGTCCGCAATGGCCGCTTGGTTGTAGTCAACTGGTGGCGTGTCCTGAACAACCCCTCCTGGCTTGTCCGCTTGCCGCACATGCTTAGCGCGGCATACCTGACCACCTCGTTTCTTGTGGCAGGCGTTGGCGCATGGTACCTCCTGTGTGGCAAACATCTTGCGTTTGCGAAAAAGAGCGTAGCGCTTGGCACTGCGTTCGCAAGCGTACTGATCGCGGGACAGGTATTCATTGGCGACATTCTCTATGGCACGATGCTTAGGCACCAGCCCTCGAAAATGCAGGCAGCCGAGGGATTTTGGGAGAAGGAGTCAGCATCGCCGGCTCCGTACTACTGGGTAATTCTGCCGGACCAGAAAGAACAGCGCAATCGCTTCGACCTCGGCATTCCATATTTAGGCAGCATCTGGCTTACGCACAGTCTTCATGGCCGAGTGGAGGGCCTGAAGAACACCCCACGGGACGCGCAACCGATCATGGGCATGGTCTTTTACGGATTCCGCATTATGTATGGCATTGCCATCCTGATGTTCGCCGTCGCAACGGCCTCTCTGTGGCTCAGATGGAAACGCCGGCTCTTTACAACGAGGTGGTTTCTTCGCTGCTTGGTGACGATGACGCCTTCCGGTATCGTTGCCACCCTTGGCGGATGGTACCTGGCCGAGACTGGCCGCCAGCCTTGGGTGATATTTGGCATGTTGAGAACCATCGATGCGGTTTCGCCGGTACCAGCGCAGACGCTGCTCGCGACGCTAATCGCTTTTGTTTGTATCTACGCGTTCTTTATGACTGCATTTCTCATTTTCGTAGCACGCATCATCCGGAGGGGACCGGAATCAGCTTCCATCCAGGCTGAGGCCTCGGGGTCCCTCAAGAACGCGTTTCGTCCCCATGTGCTGGAT
>JBAVYX010000030.1:0-6429 GCA_049588475.1 Silvibacterium sp.
CCGCTAAACATCCTGCACCGAAAGAGCGTCTTTTTGCGACTTCACGTGGCTTGATTCAGTTCTGCACTGCCCATCCACAGCAGTTCCGCAACGTCTTCTTCGGGCCGGAGAACCGCAACGGCATCCGCGCTGGACAATATATCGACGATATTGGCAGGCCTTTGTTCCAACGTTTCGTACAGCTCTTTTTCGATGTTGCCAAGGATGAAGGATTGCCAAGTAAGGATGACATAGTGGTAGCCCACACCTGGTGGTACACGATCTTCGGCCTCGCCACGCTCATGGTTATCCATGGGGTTGTGCCTGACTTGCCTAACCAGACTCTCGTGGTCGAGCAAACGATCGCCACGCTTTGGGCGGGCGTCCAGGCTGTTCGGCGATTGCCGAAGAGCGCAGTCTCTAAGCGATCCGGCCGATTCCGTGCCTCAAAGCAATAACAGCTTCTGTCTATTTAGGAGTCGTTGGAGGTATGCCGTGGAATACCAGGGGCTCAACCACTTTTCCAAGGCCGTAGCCTTTCTGGTGGCACGAGAGACCAGTAAAGCTAGAGACTTTGGGCGGGTCTAACCCAGCGCGGAACACGGCATTTCCTGCTAATGCGCACGTCGCCGGGAGAGTTCTCGTTTTACGCCAAATCGCCGAGTCGCTCATCGACGGCAGATTAGTCCTGACTAGTCGGCTTCTTGTCAGCAACCGATCACTACCGAAATACGCATCTATGTGGATCATCAAATTCTGCCGTATGCAATGAGCGCATTTGGCTGTTGACAAAATAGGACGCTCGGCATCCCGTTCGCCCTTCACAAGCAATCTCGCTGAGCTATAGAAATGCTCACGATTTTCCCGCCTGGTCTCCGTACTCCCAGTCATAGGGCACACCGGTATCGCCGAGGATGAATTTGACCAGATCGGCGAAGCCCGCTTCAGAGCGAACATCGTTGGAGAGAATGAGCGCGCAGCGCTGACTTTTCTCAATGCAGACCATGGTGTTTGCGGTTTGGCTATCGTGTCCGCCTTTGTAGTAACCGTGGCCTTGCGGGCCGTCGAAAACAACGACTCCAAGGCCGGCGTACAGATCTTTTCGCTGCTCGCTCACCGGCAGGTCTGGCTGAAACAAGGGAAACTCGTTGCGGGTGGTGATGTACAGCGAAGGTTTAGTGATTTCGGCGCGCGATGTGGGAGTGAGTCCGTCGCCGCGTACCAGAGCAGCGGTGAACTTCGCCATGTCAGAGATGGTGGTGTTCATGGAGCCGGCGACGCGCACCTTGCTGCGCTTGGAATGTGGTCCTGGTTGTCCCTGGTCGTTCCAGCCATCGGCGAAGTTAAGATCCTGGCCTTCACGCCAGACCAGGTTGGTTCGAGACATCCCCAAGCGGGCGAAGTTCGCCTGAGTCAAATCGCCGACATTGAGCCCCAGACCCTGCTCTTTTCGGCCATGTTCGATGACGAACTGCAACAGGATGAAGCCCTCTCCCGAATAGCTGAAGTGAGTGCCGGGATCGAAGTGGATGTGAATCTTCTGGTCCGGTTCGAGAGGCGCGTAATTCGTTAAGCCGGTGGAGTGGGTGAGACACATGCGCGGTGTGATCGTCTTCCATCGGGGATCGTCGGCGAGGGCGTCGTATGGCCCGTACTTATCGGGAAACACTGGATCGAGGGGGTAGGAAGGCAGCGGTTTGTCGAGATAAGACGCAATGGGTGTGTCGAGGTTAAGCTTGCCTTCATCGACCAGTCGCATGACTGTGTATGCAAAAACGGTCTTGGTGAGTGACGCGCCGTACATGACGGTGTCGGTTGTCAGCGGATCTCCCTTGGCGTTACGGATTCCGTAGGCATGCACATAGACAACGGTTCCGCGATCGATGACCGCGATGGCCATGCCTTTGGCGCCGGTCTTTGTCATGAGGTCGCCGACCTTGGCGTCAATGGCGGGTCGGGCAGGGATCGCCTGAGCGACAAGCAGATGGGGGGAACAAAATACCGTCAACAGGAGAAGTGCTTGCCTGCAAGGCGTCATCATGCGGGCCATTGTAAACTCCCGACTTGTCCCTGACCCTCGCAGCACGATTGCAAGGGTCCCATCACGCTCCAGATAGCGCACAGGAGAAACAGAATCCTCCTGGGTAATTTCCTAATCCCGATACATCGAGAGTTGCTCATCAAGAGGCAGGTTAGTAACGGGAAGTCGGCCAGCCTTCAGCAATCTGAAAGCGGTATATCGCGGCATGCTAGAGCGTTTACCGTTACTAATTTGCTCATGTAAACAACGCCGTTTCGAACCACCGCACGATAAGGAGTTCTTCACTTTCACTTTGCTGTGTTTGTGGCAGGGTGCTTTCTGCTCAGACAGTCTTGCCTTATCCTCAACTTCATCTCTTGTGAAATCGATCGTCTGGGAGCAGGAGTCAACATGGGGTCTGCCGCACTCGCGACGATCTGAGCATCGATCTCTTCCAGCGTCGAAGGGCCAGGCAGGCCAACAAGCTTCATCCGGCGCAGCCATTCGGATCTGTAGGCCCGATCAAGAGCGATATCCGCTGGAAGGGGTTCGGCCAGTAGTGATTTCTGAGGACCTAAATAGAGAAAAGCATCTATCTGATGTGCGACCGTCCTTGAAGAATTGCCCGCAAATGCATCGACCACGTTGCAGTCCTGGTCTGTTGTGATTGGCGATTGAAAGAATGAGTCAAGGTCCAACGAGCCAAGTCTGCTGTTCTTCGTTCTCAAGAGCGATGGCCAAACCCCGCCCGGAGCGTTCATATCGCCAAACGTTTCGTCGCCGGTGCCGTAGTATCCAAACTCGCCGATGACAACAAAGGTCCTGCCGGGGTACTGGCGCTCATACCTCGTGACGGCATCCCCTTCGCCCGGGCCACCTCCATGCAGCAGATGAAAGATGCCGAAGAGCATCAGCGCCTTGCGATGCCTGGAAAGCACCTCTCTTTCCATCACAGAAGCGATGCTTCCATCTCGATCGAAGAACGGCGTGAGATCTTCGTAGGAGCGAATCTTGCTCCAATCGATCGGCGGATCTGCAGCAACGATTCTCAGGCGGCTTGTGGCGGGAAGGTGTTGGTTGAGCGAGCGGACGAGCGGATACAGCTGCTCGTAGAAACCGGATGCCCCGCACATTTGTTGGACAGTTGTGTCTCGCCAGACATGCTGGACTTCGGTGAACGGAACGTTCTCACCGGCGATGTACTGATCAAGAATCGACTGGTACCTTACATTCCCACATTCAACGACAATGTCGTTTACCGTCGCCGAAAACCGTGGGTCCCGGATGAGGGACAGAATGAAGTCGTCGATATCTTTTTCTCCATGGGCCGCTGGCATCGCTACGACTTCGAAGGTCTCAAAAGCTTTCAGGATTGCAGGGATTGCCGGTTCAGGGGTCGTCTCCTGAGTGTCATTGACAGGATGGCCCGCTGAGACCTGAGTCCTGCAAGGCTGCGGCATCAGTGAAATCGATGCAAGTAAAAGAAGAAGGATTCCGCAACGCACACTTCTCAGCAGGCGAGGAAAGAACTGCTCATTCATGGTTGCTACTTCCCCGTTCTCTTGCCATGACGTGTGCGCGCTGACTCAGTGAGATGGCGTCTAGCATGATCTCATCCCCTATGTAGAAAACTACTTTATATATCACAGTGCTACTTGTCAAGTAGCGATCTACATAGATATGCTCTCTCGCATGGCCGAGGTATCGAAGCTTTCTCATACTGCCGCGCTGATCCTGCATGCGATTGCCGTGGGCTATCGGTATGGGTTTTCGGTGATGGAGAGTACGGGGTTGCCATCGGGGACCGTGTATCCGGCGCTGCGTCGGCTGGAGGCGGATGGGCTGATCAAGAGCCAGTGGGAGTCGCAGGCGATCGCAGACAAGGAGCAAAGGCCGCCGAGGAAGTATTACAAAGTGACGGCGGCGGCGCGGGGAGTGCTGGAGGCTTCGCGGTCGCGGTATCCGTTGCTGGCCGCATTGAATGCTCCCGTAGATGAGAAGGAGCGAGTGCGATGATCCTCTGGCTGCGAATGCTCTCGCTGTTGCTACCTGCGAAGACGCGGTATGCCTGGCGAAGGGAATGGCATGCGGAGCTGTATGCGGTGCGCCAGGAAGTTGGCTGGCTCGCATGCTGGAACTTCCTGCGCGGGGCGTGGGCGGATGTTTTCGCGCAGCGCGAGCTGATCGGACTGCGGCTGACGTGGAGCGATGTGATGTCGCTGCGGGGAATGTCAGCTCTGCTGCTAGTGTTGATTGTGACCACGTTGGATGTTACACCTTCACGTGAGGTACTGCTGGCTCCGGCGTATGCGGGTGATGGTGTTGTGCTGCTGCGTGCCGGGCATGCGAAGGTGAGTGGCGAGCAGCTTTTGGATTGGTCCTTCAGAATGGATCAGTTGCGGGTGCGGCGCATGGCGTTCTACAGCGTCAATGTGCGGCGGCCATGCTGCGAGAAATCGGATTCGGATTGGCAGCGCGAGAAGACTCCGAGGAGGAGATTTCTGATGGCGTGCTTTGCAGCTTTCCGCAGATGTCCAAGCACGATCTAGGCCACGCGCGCACCGTTTCGACAGATGGGTACAGTACAAGATTCGAAGCCCAGCATCCGAGACCTGACGCTGATTTCGGGATAAAGTATCTAAAACGCAGAGCCAGCCATTACGCGAGGTCAGACGCTGAATTCGAGGGACTGAACGATCGACTTCGTCGATTCGGCATTGACGCAACTGCTTCTCGCCGGGCCATTGAACGCGTCACATTCGAACGAAGCCCGGAAGAGGTGCTTCTGCCGGCAGGTTTTGCATCGTCGTATTTCGTCACGGACGCGGATCATTGCAATTGCAAAATCGAGAAACCCAAGATACTAGTTATCACCTTTCCAATCGAAACTCGTGATCAGATCATCCCCGCTTTGCAGCAGGCAGTCGCGCAAGCCGGTGGCGGACGGGGCGTCTTTCCGCCGCTTGTCGTCTTTGCGCCCGCTATACATCAAGAACCTCTGGCAATCATGATCATAAATAAGCTGCGAGGCATGGTGCTGAGTCTCGCGGTGCAAACAGCGGACGCCGAACAGTTGTTAGCCGTAGCTCAACTGACCGGTGCGGGGCTGATTGACGAAGCGAAAGCCAAGGTCTTACTTCGAGATTCAGTTGGCGCCCACTTTGGGGATGCGCGTGAAGTTGTTGCTGATCTCGGGAAAACAAAGGTCAAGGGATAACGAAGTCGTCCATAAAGAATAGCGATTTACGCATCTCCGCCGACGCACTCATCAGGAACTGATTTGATTCTTCTCGATAGTCGGCATGGCGGCAGGAATCTTAATATGCATCGCCGCCGAAAGGATTTCTCAATGCTACGGCGTCTGGCGGGACTATTGACGGATTTCTGACTGTTTTTCGAATGACGGATTTCTGACTGTTTTTCGAACAAAATTTCTCGCAAGCAATAGTTCTAAAATACCTATGTTAACAATAGGTATTTTGTAATAATATTCCTGGGATGGCTAAAAATCCCGAACATCGCGACCTATTTCCCGGCGCACTGGAGACCATGATCCTCCAATCGCTGCGGCTGAAGCCCATGCATGGCTATGCGCTGGTGAAGCACATCAAGCAAGTTTCCGACGACCTGCTCCAGGTGGAAGAAGGCTCGCTCTATCCGGCGCTGCAGCGAATGCTGAAGGAGGGCTGGCTCGAAGCTGAGACTGGGACCTCAGCCAAGGGCCGGCCAACGCGGATTTATCGGCTCACGGATGCAGGCATTCGCCATCTCGAAAGAGAAGTTGTCAGCTTCGAGAGGATGTTTGCAGGTTTTAACCGGGTGCTTGCCGCCGCCAAGACATAGGAGGGTTGTGTGTCACTGTTCAGTCGCTTCTTCTTCAGGCATCGCCGATATGACGACATCTCTGTCTCCATCCAGGAACACATCGACGAGCGGATTGACGAATTGGTGGATGATGGCATGTCTCGCGATGAGGCGGAACGAGCAGCTCGCCGCGAATTCGGCAATGTGTCACTTCTCCAGGAGCGGAGCCGTGAAGTGTGGCAGTGGCAAAGTCTCGAATCGTTGCTGGTGGATTTGAAGCATGTGTGCCGCCGGATGGGAAGATCGCTTGTCTTCGCGATCACGGTGGTGCTCACGCTGGCTATCGGCATCGGAGCGAATACCGCAGTGTTCAGCGTGCTCAACAGCGTGCTGATCCGGCCGCTGCCCTACCCGGAGCCGCAAGAGCTGGTTGCGGTACGCCTGGTTGCGCCGGGCGCGCCCGGGCTGGCCGAGTTTCGGGACGAGTTGCGCCTTTCGCCCTCGATGTATCTCACTTTTGCTGCGCATAACCGTGCATTCCAGTCGGTAGGGGTATGGTTGCCTGCAACGGCGAGCATCACGGGGATCGCGCGACCGGATCAGGTTAATACCGCGCTGATTACAGA
>JBAVYX010000031.1:0-7824 GCA_049588475.1 Silvibacterium sp.
ATGAGAGATCGCTTCACCTTTGAGGCACCTCTACCGGCTTTCGGGTTTATCGCAGAACGATTGTTTCTGAGGCGCTACATGGACCGCCTTCTCAGCCGCCGCAATGAGATCCTCAAGCAGATAGCCGAGTCGGACAGGTGGCGACACTTCCTACCGAAAACGTGACTGCGGAGCGAGTTCGGGCAAGTTACCGAGATCGAGACTTTGCAGGCGGTTCCTATTTTTTTCCTGGCAATGTCTTTCGGGGATTGACAACGTTAATCAGCCGATCAGTCAGGACATTACCCTTGTGGCACCGTTGGGGCAGATAAAATGAGAGAACGCAAGAAGATGGTGACTGCATTAAAACGCGCCGTCATCCTGCTGCTGGTTAATGTTCCCAGTCTGGCGGGGATGGCTCAGACGAAGGTCCAGGCTCCTGCGGAGACTCCCCTGGCTCAGGCATTCGCTGATCTCAGGAGCGGAGATCCCAAACTTATTGGCAAATGGAATAACGGCGACCAGTTGGTGCTGCTAGTTGAGAAGGAACTGCCGACGATCGAAAAAGACACCGCCACCATCTGCGGTGCGCTTGCAGACCCGAATCCTGACATACGGCTTCGAGCTTCTGCGATTCTGACGACTATCGTTATCGCCGCACCTCAGCACAATACCGTGGTCCAGGCCTGTTTTCCCAACCTGATCAAGGCTGCCAGCGATCCAGTGGATCCAGACAGAGGCAAACTACTCTCACTCTTTCCGCCGCAGCAGACGCGCAATAACTCGCTGTTTGTGCTGGCAATGAATCCGGCTGGGCCGCCTCCCGCTGCCCATGACGTCTTCGTCGCTTCTCTTCAGTCGTCCAACTACCGCACGCAGGAAACCGGCGCTGCCGGGTTGCTCAAGGAAAGCACGAATCAGGAAGCCAATCAGAAACTGGTGCTGCAGACGCTGGACAGCGCGCCCGACACAAAGAGGCGACTTAACATTCTCTACGCCATCACCGGAGCCCGAGTGCGCTCGGACACTCTGTTCGAGGATGTGCAGAAGTACCTGTTGGATCCCGATACTGACGTCCAGACTGAAGCAATCAACGCCGTGGCCGCGACTGGTAAGGATCATGCTACGGTGGCTTCCGTTATTCAGGGAGTCGTAGATTCTCCGACAGCAACCAAAGAGCAGAAGCTGAGAGCCCGCATGGCACTTGGCACAACGCCTCAATAGCCACCCCGTAAGTCGGACACTCGGACATACTCCCAGCAGCAGTTTCAACTTTGGAGCCGTTGTGCTTTAAAAACGGGGCGGGCTCAACCGGTCGATGCAACACTGGCTTGCAGTTTACTGGCCGGAGTTTCAAAGCCCAAGGTCTTTCGCGGGCGTTGATTGAGTCGCAGAGCTACCTTGTTGAGATCGGCTTGAGAGTGGACGGACAAGTCGGTCTTCTTGGGGAAGTACTGTCTTAATAGGCCGTTGGTATTTTCATGGGTGCCGCGCTGCCAAGGGCTCTGCGGATCACAGAAGTAGACCTTTACATTCGTGTCTACCGTGAAGCTCTTGTGTTTGGCCATTTCGTGGCCTCGGTCCCAGGTCAACGAGCGCCGCAGCGTCGCAGGGAGTTTAAGCACGTGCTTGCTCAGCGCGGCGACGACCGTCGTAGTGTCTTTGCCGGGCACTTTGATGAGCATGGTAAAACGCGAGTGTCGTTCCACCCGGGTTGCGATATGACTGTTTTTGCTGCCTGCGAGCAGATCCCCCTCCCAATGACCGGGAATAGCGCGGTCTTCAACCTCCGCAGGTCTTTCGCTAATAGAGAGGGCATCGACGATCTGACCTCGATACTGTCCCGCAGCGCGCGAGTGCCCGTGAGCGACGGATAAGCCGCTTGGACCTGAGGTGCTGAAGCAGCTCTTTTTTCAGCACTCCGCGGGCCTGGATGAATAAGCTGCGGTAGATGGTTTCGTGGGACACGCGCATGCTCTCGTTGTTGGAATAGTGGACTTTCAGCCATTTCGAAATCTGTTCCGGCGACCAGTCCAGGATCAGTTTACTGGCCACGATCGTCCGCAACTTCTCTTCGATGGCAAGAAGGCACACCTTGGGTCGCAGAGCTGAGTTCCATGCCTGACGGTCGGCTTCGCTGGCTCGATAGAGTGGCCGGCCACCGTGACGCGACACCTCTCGGCTCACTGTCGACACAGCCCGTTGCAACCCGTTGGCTATCTCCCGAATCGACGAACCGGAAGCCATTCCTCGTGAGATGTCTTCCCGCTCGGCCAGCGTCAGCGTTCGCGGTGAACGCCGACGAGCAGCAGGAACTATACCTCCGCGCTGCGTCAACAGGAACCGAATAGAACCATGGCCCTTCCTTAAAGGCGCGCCCAATCTCATGCAACGACTCGCCCGACTTCCAACGGCGTCACATGTCGATCCGCTGCTCAGTGGAAAGCCTGTTCTGTTTTCCTCGTGCCATAAACACCACCCTTAGAAAATGAATTCATATCAGATGGTGTTGCACCGACCGGTTGAGGCCGCCGGGGTTTTCAGTAACAAAGAGGCGAGGTGGTCATTTTGTCGTAATCACCGTTGCACTCAATGAATGAAATGCCCCGGTTGCATTACTGAGTCAAACTTGCCGACGACCGATCTTGAAGGGGCGAGCTGCTACACAAGAGAAATCCGAATGAGGTGTTGCTTGGTTCTGACTCACTTCGCTAAGGGACAAGCACAATCGGGGAATTGGTTTAGTTTGAGCGCTCCTCAATAGCGCGCTCTGCATTTACCGCTGAAAACCACATTGCGGAGGCGACGGTGATCCATGCGGCGGTATCGAGGGCCTTGCTCCACCCTTGGTGGACCACGATGGACGCCGTGACGGTTGAGGAGATGGCGCCGCCGATGCTGCCGACGGTGTTCATCAGAGCGGAGAGCGAGGCGGAGAATCCTGGCGCGAGATCGATGCATGCGGCCCAGAAACTTGCTGCCGCGAACATGGTGAAGCCGGCAGCGAGGGCGATCATCGGCAATGCCATGGCGGTGATCTTTACGTGGCTGCCGGAAAAAAGCAGCAGCCCCGCGGTCCCCATGCCAATCCAGACAGTGACAATACGTCCATAGCGACGGCCAATACGGTGCGACACACGATCAGATATCCAGCCGCCGACGGGTGACAGCAGAGCCATCGCAATGAACGGCGCGGAGGTCCAGGCAGCGGCTTGCATAAGCGGCAGCCCGCGGGACTTCACCGCGTAGAAATAAAACCAGTTGTAATAAACGTAAAAAGCATAGCCCTGGAAGCCGTAACCGAGGATGAGCCCCCAGACGGAGATGCTGGTCAACATTTTCCACCAGAGGACGCGACCTTTGGGAGGCAGGAACGCGAGCGGCACTTCGCCGAGGAGCGAGCTGGGACGGATGCGTTGGAATTCGGCCGGGTTGACTCCTCGGTGTTGCTCTGGCCAGTCGGTGGCATACCAGTTCCAGACCGCAACCACAAGAAACGCGAGGACGGCGCAACTCAGGAACGAGACCTGCCAGCCGAGGTGCAGCATGGTCCAGGCGATAAAGACAGGAGTGAGAGTACCGCCCAGGCCCAGGCCGCAAACCTGCAGCCCGCTGGCGAAGCCGCGCTCACGCACCGAAGTCCACGAGGCGATGACGCGGGTGACGTTGGAAGAGACGGCCGCTTCGCCGATGCCGGTGAAGAATCGGATGAGGCGGAAGGCAACCAGCGCGCTGATACCAGTAACGGACGCTATTTTTGGAGCGAGCACCATCGCGCCTGCGCCGACCGCAAAGCAGAGCATGGAAGCGGTAAGAGTCCGCCGCGGGCCGATGCGGTCGCAGACGTATCCCCAGGGAATCTGGAAGAGGCCGTACCCCCAGAGAAAGGCGCTGAAGATCAAGCCCATCTCCATCGTACTGAAGTGGAACTGGTCCTCAATAGCTTTACCGGCGACGCTCAGGTTCAGTCGGTTCAGCGTGGTCACCGCCATGATCGCCATCGCGATCATGAGAACAATCCAGCGGACTTTTGTTGGCGCCTGGGCGGCTTCAGCCGTACTCTTCACAGATTCTCCTCACAACTCTTCCAGTGTCATACATGGAGTTTGAGCACGGGAACGAATCTGGCAATCGGCGTTCCGCATACCAGTCATCGTCCTCGTCTAGAACGCTGGAGTTGAGCATCGCGCTGCACACTGTATAGCCCGAAAATACTGAGAATCGATGCGGTCAACGCTGACGTGGCATGAGTAGGGTCGCTATCCGCAAAGGCGCAAAGGCAGATTGAGCGAGATGGGCATCAAAGGTGCTGATAGCGATGGGGGTCGTTTCGTAGCCTGGTACAGACTGAATTCTTCGACGTAAATCGGCTGCTATATGGGGGTCTGACTTTAAGTGACCCATAATCAGTGTCATACGAGGGGGACAATCTTGGTACATGGGAAAGTAAATTGTGGGATCTGCGTGTTGCTGGAATATCCCAAACACCCGTGACTGAACAACTCCGATGATCTCTGTTCTCACACCTCTGTCATCAATGATGGCGGCGCCGAGCGGTTTGCCACCGAAATAAAGATCGGCGGCCGGTTCTTCATGGAAGAGATTCGTCAATCACGAAGCGGGCAAATTTCAGAATCCTGGGACGGGAACCATACGGTAACCGCTGCGTGATGGCCAACTTCGCGATACCATGCACCATCGTCCACGCAAGCAGCGCAAAATCCAGATCATCTCTGTCTGGGAGCAGCCCTTTCAGCTGGCAATTCTTCACAATGCGCAGCAGTGTGGAGAAGGCATCTTCCGCGGCTTTCGCGGCCGTAGGATGCGAGTCCTTTGAATAAGTAGCATCGAACATTACCGTAAAGTGTTCCGGCCTGCGCAACGCGAACGAGACATACGCCAAACCCGCCTGCTTCAAACCTTCCAGCGCATCCTTCTGCCGGTCGGCAGCTTGTTCCATTGTCTTCGCAAGCTCTATGTACCCTTGAGCCGCAACCTCTGCCAGCAGCGCGTCCTTGTCCCGAAAATGACGATATGGCGCATTGTGCGAAACACCAGCCAGCCGGGCAACCTCACGCAGGGTGAATCCTGCCGGTCCCACTTTGGAAATCAGGGAGATAGCGGCCTCAAGCAGTGCTTCCTGCAGATTGCCGTGATGGTAAGGCCGTGGTTTTTTCATTCTGTTGTAAAGGTACCCCGCGGTGTTGGCACGAGCAACATGTGCTTATAAAACAAACTTATATCGAATGTTGACAGTAGCAACATTGTGGAGCACAATTCAGGCATTGCGCATGTTGCGCATGTCAACATTAACTCCAATCTCGCAATCGGAAATGAGGTACACCCGTGACAAAACCGCACCTGTTCCATTGGATTGCCGGCAACGCTCTCTTTCCCCGCCGGCTCGCGCTAATTCTTCTCCTTACTGCGGGCCTCGTCATGATTGCTGGATTCTCGACGAGCTCCCAGGAAGACGATACGCGTGGTGCGCGGGCTGAAAGCGATGCCGCCATTGGGCAATTCTGGAAGGTCTACCACGGGAATCAATACAGTCAGATACCGCAGGTACAACAGCAGTTGCAAAATGCACTCGATCGCGATCGTGGTAACTCCACGCTGTATGCCTTGCTCGGAGCCACTCATTTCTGGCATATCGGCGAATACACACGTGATCCCAATCCGAACCCTGCGGTGTTGCAGCAGGATCTTCCTGATGCTGTTGACCTTTTCGGAAAGGCTCTCAACATCGACTACTATGGAAAACACCTGATTGGTTATGTCAATGACGACCATCTACCCGGCTATCTGGGAATTACAACCGTGCATCTCGGGCAGCAGAACTCAGACTCGGAGACGATTCAGAAGGGGGATCAGATTCTCGACTTTGCGGCATATCAGTTCCCGGAGTTCAACAACTTCAATCGGTGGGCTGCACACAATACTGATCCGAAAGACAGCAACTCCTATAAAGAAGCCCTCGACTCCTTGTGGCGGGCGCTGGATGCCTGTGCCGAAGCGCATCTTGATCGCGCTAATCCTGATCTAAAGCCATATCTCTATCTTCAGACCGCTGTGGGGAGAAAGAAAGCCTGCTGGTCCGAAGGCACGCTTGCACCTCACAGCTTCGAGGGCTTCATGCTCAACTTAGGAAATGGGTTGGTGAAGGCAGGGCAGATTGAAGCGGCGAAGGTGATGTTCGCAAACGCCCGCTATGCCGATCACTATGCGGAATGGCCCTATCGGCAGTATCTGGAGTCAGTTGCAAACTCAGATCTGCAGGCGCGCGCAGCACTTTATGCCGATAGTGATCCGTCGAACGATCCGCCCTTGGCCGTACCTAATCGCGGATGTTCGTATTGCCATGCAACAGCGCCCGAACCTCCAGTCAAATAACCGGGACAACACTTCTTTGGCCCCGGGAGGAGTGCCATTACAACTTTTTGGCTGTGGTTGCGCCGGTTTCATTGCGAAGTTTGCTGTCCACGAAGCTGAGGCGCTGCTGAGTTGTGAAGGTGAGGGAAAAGTTAGGCAGCATGATTCGAGAGAAATGCTCAGATACAGTTCGCCGCGTTCTCGAGGATCTCCGGCATCTCGATACTCAGAAACCATTGGCCGGCCCCCCGCTAATGAGGCACCGGCAGACGAAAGGGCTGGACACAAATAGCTGCTCGGCCATCCGCCGTGCGCTACCAGAACTTTGCGAACGAAGCAGCCGTAATATGGAGAGCGTGATGGAGGCACGCATCAGCCCTCTTTCTCGATCGCACGAATGACTAGGTAGCCACAAGGAGTTTTGCCATGCCTCGTGAATCAAATCAGTACGCGCATCCCAGGATGCCGATCCCTGCAGACGACCTGAACCGAACCCTTGCTATTGCTCAGCCAGACACTGACGGAAAACTTCCTCACATCGGGATAGTTGGAGATACGTACACTATCCTTCTTACCGGCAGAGACACTGCGGGGCGTTTCTGCCTCATCGATATGCACATCCCTCCAGGAGGAGGCCCACCTCCTCATCGCCATGACTTCGAAGAGACATTCACCATTCTTGAGGGCGAGCTGGAGTTCACCTTTCGCGGCGTCAAGCAGACTGTCCGGTCCGGTGAGACAATCAACATTCCGTCGAACGCTCCACATCTGTTTCAAAACTCTTCAGCAGCGCCCGCGAGATTACTTTGCACCTGCTCTCCTGCCGGCCAGGAAGAGTTCTTTATGAAGGTTGGCATTCCCGTCGCGACTCGCACAACGCCTCCACCCAGGCTCGATAAAGCTGCAGAAGCAGAATTCAGGGCGAAGGTCGAGGCGCTGGCTCCAAGCTATCGAACCGAACTTCTCCCCTTTTGAAACCCAATAAAACCTGATTGTTCCCACCCCGTGTGCGAATTGTGTGCTGATTCCCGCCAGGAGGTGCCTCATGGCACGGAAGAAAGGGCAAATAAATTGGAGGCGGTACTGTCCCGCCTCAGTTGCAAACATCAGAAGCTATACGGGTCACTTTCCACGATGGCAGCCTGCTTTTTATCAACTTTGGGCAGAATTCACAGTGACAAATCCGTTCAAGGGCCGCCAGTATCCCGGCGATGTAATTCTGCAAGCCGTACCGTGGTATCTGCGATATCCGTTGGCCTATGAGCATGTTGCCGAGCTATTGGCAGAGCGGGGCCTGGAAGTGGATGCCAGTTGTGTTTGGCGTTGGGTGCAAGTCTACTCGCCGGAATTGAACAAGCGTTGCCAAGCCCATCTCAAGCGCACCAATAAGAGCTACCGCGTCGACGAGACCTATATAAAGGTTAAGGGGCAAGACAAGTATCTGTACCGGGCTGTGGATTCGACCGGGCAGAC
>JBAVYX010000032.1:0-40013 GCA_049588475.1 Silvibacterium sp.
CTCGAGGACAGCCCGGTCGTACTCCGGCCCAAAGCGCTTGCGGAAACCCGCCGTAGTTTTTTTGCGATTTCGCACAAAAAGTGCAACGCCAACAACGATGATCAGAACGATCACGACTACGCCAGCAATCAGTCTGGGATCTGTCAGATTAAGATGCATTTACCCTCCACGCATTGAATGTCCGCGATGGCAGGGTTTAGTTTTGGGAGCTTCTCGCCTGCGGCGGAGCATCACACGTCGCCAGTATGGATCGAGCAGGTTTTCGAAAGCTGGTCAGAATAGCTCATCTAACCGAATAGAGGCGGAATTGTAGCAATGCTTCGTCAAACGGGATTACGCTGACCGCGTTTGTCCTTTTATAGGGGCTGCGGAGGTCCCAGGGCCATTGGGAGCGCTTGTAGCAAAGGAGAGATCAGGAAACACAATCGCGCTCATCTTTGCCTATCTAACGGAATAGCGAAACGAGTACAAAGCTGGTTATTCACTGAATGGGACACCAAACGCTAATACGGAGCTTCGTGATGGGCGATGCTGTGCGCCGATCAAGTTTGGTCGCTTGCCCATGGCTTTCCATATTCGAAGTGCAACAGCATTCATATAGAGCAACCGTACCTGCTCTCGGCTTTCTCCGCGCTCGCTGTAGATGCTGATTGAGGTTAGAAGCGGCGTTTGCCCAGTTTCGATCAGGTAGGGTCCCTTGCTGACGGCAGGAGCATTTTGGGTGTCCTGCACTTCTTTCGCGCTTTGGGCCACGATTTCATAATTCAGTGATTGCCGAGAACGCTCCCTGTCGAAACTGAACAGTGGATCATTCGGCGTACGGTTGGGCGTATATTTTGTCTCCATTATGTCCTGCCTCTTGTCGAGCAAAGTCATCCTGGCTCCATGAGTCTTGACAGCGAGTGTCATCGTGTAGCTCCCATCTCTCCTCATCGTGAGCACTCGAGACTGTGTGATTCTCCTCGTGGGTGCGCGCGTGTTCAAACCAACTACTCCTTTGCAGCCTGTGCTAAGTGCCGTGGACAACGAGTGTCTGCCGATTGAGTCGGTTCCCGCGTCGGCAAGCTGCCGACCGGATCCGCACCTGTGATCTGGTAGTTCTTGTACTGAATTGTCAATTCGGCGCGTCCCCCAAGCCGTATCGCGGTGACGCTATAGTTGCGCGCGGGAAGCCAGAAATCATTCACTTTCATGTACACCTGTTCGACCTCACTATTCTTGATCCAGATGGAAGGGCTCTTCGCCGGCTCTACCTCTAACCGGGCTACAGCAAAATCCTCCGCATCTACCCAGATTCGGCCGTGGTAAAGTAATGTATCCTTCCTTCTAGGCTCCACGCGAAGCACGTACATCGAACCGAAGGGCGTGCATTCGCATCCGACCAGCGTGAAGTCATAATTATCGTCGTTCAGAGCGATGTGCCTTTGGGCCTCCGCCGTGACCGTTTCCTTTTCCGCCTGCAAGAGCTTCTTGAATACTTTATCGATGATCATCTTGGAACCAGTCGCAGACTGAATAGTGAATTCCTTTGTACCGGGTGATTGGTACTTTACGTCCACGATCATCTCTGCACTACGAGTGCCTGGAAAACCGCGGTATTCCGCCCGGTAAATTCGGGTTCCCCGGTAAGCATGCAGCGCTTCGCTCCGCTCAAGATTCATCCCAACCAGGTTTGCTACCACTTGCTCTACGTTCAGCGGAGCATTCGCAACCGGGACAGAGGCACCTGGTTGTTGTGCACTTGCAGACTGCTGAAGCTCCATGCAGAAGAGGACCAGGATCAACACACCAGAAGGGAACGACACTCGTGCCCTTATCGAAGACCAAGTTCGAATATTTGTTTGGCACAGCTTCATAGCGCCACCTTCCGAGCGCGATGTCTCATGAAAGCGAGGTCACCTGAGCGCAGCCGTTACCATCAGCAGGAGTGAAGCAAATATTGGGCCGCCGCTACCGCCCAGCACAATTTTGGCTTCATTAGACTTTCCGGACACATTTCATTCCCCCTCCTCGCGGAGGCGTGCCTTCGAGTGCCGGTCCTGACGCGAGGTGCCCTCCCAGTGGAAGGCCCCCTCGATTGCGGAGTTTCCGACTAATGACACTCCCGCAATAACCTGCGAACCACTTCGTCTGGGCAAGGTCCCCGCCTCAAGACGTCGGTAGGCCGCCTGGTTTGACGGCCCAACCGGCTCTCTGTAGGCATTAAATAGATTCGCTTATTGCCTCTCGAAATACTGTGCAAAATGGCTCACTTCCGGAAACCCGCTGCCAAGGGCATTGCGGTGCAACGCTACGGGACGGCGCCCTAAGCTTTTCTGCGATCTTGTCAGCGCCTAAGCCCTCTGCATCACCAGAGCGCTGCTCTTCTCGCGGCCATAGAGACAGTGAAGGGCCTTCATCAGGCATGGAGACCGAGTATTCCAGAATGTGATTTCGGAGACGGCTCTGGCCTATGAAGATTCCCCACATCTGTTTGTTGGTGTAAGCATCGTGAGCAATACTGCACAGCTTTCGAATCTTCGCTGACCGACACTACTTGCGAGTGACGTGGCGAACTGCGGTGCAGCAATGGCTAGTCATAAGGTTAGGATTCCGAAAATCAGCGCCTCATCAACACTGCAGGGGGCGACAGTCGTTGCCGTCAGCGCCAGCTAATCATTGAGAGGAGGCAGCCATGACCACGCTGTGCCTGACGCTTCGCGGCCCGCGCGTGAAACTTATGAGAAAGCTGATCTTCACTCCCAGACAGTGAGTCGTGGGATAAATTGGGTCTTTGCACTTGTTGTTCTGAGCTTTCATCTCTGCGCGCTGGCTGCGATGTTTTACTTTCGCTGGTCGGCACTTGTTGTCTTTTTCGTTGTGTGGATTTTTGTGCAGAATGTCGGAATAGCAATGGGGTACCACCGCCTGTTGACTCACCGCGGATACGCGACTCCGAAATGGCTCGAATATTTGATCTCCACCTGCGGCACACTTGCGCTTCAGGGAGGACCCATCTACTGGGTTGCTGTCCATCGCATGCATCATAGATACACCTATAAGCCTGGAGATCCGCACTCACCGCACGATGGTAAGTGGTGGTCCCACATGGGGTGGATTCTCAATGGTTCGCTCCGCAATGAAACAGAGGCGCTCCGGCAGTATGCCCCGGACCTCGCTCGAAACAGTTACTATCGTTGGCTGAATCGATATCACTGGATTCCGTTGACGGTGGTCGGCCTTTCGTTGTTTGCCCTCGGAGGTTGGTCATGGCTCCTATGGGGTGCGTTTCTACCTGTAACGATCGGCTTTCACGTCACCTGGATGGTCAATTCGGTTACGCATCTGTGGGGCACCCGGCGATTTTCCACCAGCGACGATTCACGCAACAATCTGTGGGTTGCTCTGCTGACTGGTGGAGAGGGATGGCACAACAACCATCATGCTTACCCGGTTTCGGCCCGTCACGGGCTTCCCTGGTACGAGGTTGACGTCAATTACTACGGCATCCGTCTTCTTGAAAGCTTCGGTCTTGCGAGCCAGGTCAAGACCGCCAGCCTGAGATCTGCAGCAGAAGAGGGAGTTAAGGGAGTATCCCGGGGCGCCTTTGTAACCTCGATGGAGAAGGCTCCCGCAGGGCGGGGTTATGCACATACTGGTCGTGAATAGCGGATCCTCCTCGATCAAGTTCTCGATGTTCGACTCGGTTGCGCGAGAGACTTTCTCTGAACGAAGCCGCCTTTTTGACGGGCAAGTGAGCAACGTTGGTGAGTCAGACGCAATGCTCGAACTTCACAAAGGGCCGGCAGTGAACCTGAGCAACCGAAAATCGGTTGTGAAGGCAGCGACGCCGGCAGATGCAATGAGGCTGGTCCTCGACGCAGTGTGCGAGCCGGGGATGCCTGCGGTGCAGGCCGTCGGATATCGCGTTGTTCATCCCGGTGCAAAGCTGCACGAGCATCAGAGGATCACGGCGCAGGTTCTGAGCGATCTTGAGGAAGCGGTGGTGTTCGCCCCACTGCATGATCCAACGGCGATCGCAGTCATCCGCAGCGGGATGGAACGGTTTCCCGATGTCGTCCACTACGCATGCTTCGATACGGTGTTCACCAGACGATGCCGGCGGAGGCGACGACCTATCCTGTGCCGCAGATTTATCGCGAGAAAGGAGCCCGACGCTACGGATTTCATGGACTAAGCTGCGAATCGATTGTGCGGCAAATGCGTGCAGAAGAGGCGGAATTTCCAAAGCGCATGGTGATCGCCCATCTCGGGAGCGGCTGCAGTGTCACGGCGCTGTTCGAAGGTTGCTCTGTGGACACGACCATGGGTTTGACCCCGACCGGGGGAGTCGTGATGGAAACGCGTCCGGGCGACCTCGATCCCGGCCTGATCCTGTATCTCGTGCGGCAGCAGAAGGGTAACAGCGACGAAGCATTGTCGGCCGTAGAGACGATCTTGAATCACGGATCGGGGATGGTCGCGCTGGCGGGAATGGCGGGCGATATGAAGGTACTGCAACAGGCGGCGGCCAAGGGCGACGGCCAAGCTGTGCTGGCACTGAAGATATTCACGCGAAGTGTGACGAAGGCTATCGGAGGGTTCTGCTGGCTTCTGGGCGGACTGGATACGATTGTCTTTGCGGGTGGGGTTGGGGAACACGATGCACCGGCGCGTGCCGAGATCGTGGGTAATCTCCAGAACCTCGGAATCTCCATTAGTTCTCCATTGAATGAGGCAAACTTAAGTGGTGCGCGCCGGATCAGCGCTTCGGAATCGAAAACGGCGGTCTTTGTCATTCCTGCCCAGGAGGATCTAACGATCGCCATGCATGTGGATCGGATGGCTCGATCCGAACAATAGTTCAGGCAATCTGCAACTGCTCCCTCCTGCTCTTGCACGAGCCAACTTCAGGCATCCTTCTCAACTCTTCTCCGGAAAATAACTGCGTACCCTTTTACGAGACCAGAGGCCTGCACGGTCAAAATTGACCAGTCCGAAGATGGGTGAAGTGGAATACTTCTTACACGCTATGAAGTAGCGACTTGGAGAGGTGCATTATGCTCAATGAGATTTCCTCACCATAGACGATGAAGTGTGGCATTGAATGTTGCTGTCCCGACTCTTGACGGCTTGTGCTTGTCGTGTGAGATTTGCCGAAGACAGTTTGTTCGTATAGTTCGCAATCTCGAAGCGAATCGAAACGTCTATCTTTCAACAGGCTTCCGCCAGTTGCCACAGAACCAACCGAGCCGAATCGTCTAGGCGCAAGCAGCATCCTCAAGAAGCTAGTCTCGGGAGTCCGAAACTAGCTAAGTCTTGTCACATGCCAAAGTGCAATTGCACGGATGTCCAAATTGAAGTCCACGGGGACTAACGGCTCGAGAAATCGAAATGAGGTAAGAGCAATGACGAGGAACAGGTCATTTCAAGGATTGATCTTCATCGTAATTCTCGGCATTGGCGCTGCGCTCGCATATGCCAGCTATAGGATCTCAGCCAACTTCGCAAGCATGTGGATCGCTGCTTGCGCCATTGTCGTTGCCTACATTGTCTCTTCAGCCATTCAAGTTGCAGATCAATGGAGCAGGGCCGTTGTCCTGCGGCTTGGTAAGTTCCATGCCCTTCGAGGACCGGGACTCTTTCTGATCATTCCGCTCATCGACACCATCCCGTACTGGATCGACACCCGCGTCCTCACCAGTTCTTTCAAAGCGGAAAAGACTCTCACGAAGGACACCGTGCCTGTAGACGTGGACGCGGTGTTGTTTTGGAAGATCGTGGATCCCAAAAAGGCGGCGCTCGATGTAGCTGACTACCAAAGCGCAATCGGGTGGGCTTCGCAAACCGCTCTTCGCGATGTCATTGGCAAGACCATGCTTTCCGACATGCTTGAAGGAAGGGACAAGATCAGCAGTGTGCTGCGAACGATCATCGATGAGCGCACCGAGCCATGGGGCATCAATGTTATTTCCGTCGAAGTCAAGGATGTGTTGATTCCACCAGCCCTGGAGAATGCCATGTCGATGCAAGCCCAGGCCGAGAGAGAGCGTCAAGCCCGCGTGATCCTAGGAGATTCGGAGCGACAGGTTGCGGAGAAATTTGGTGAAGCAGCCAAGACCTATGCTAATGATCCCATCGCATTACATCTGAGAGCCATGAACATGCTTTATGAAGGCTTAAAGCAAAACTCCACGATCGTCATCGTTCCCAGTTCCGCCGTCGAAACCATGCAATTGGGTGGTCTTGCCGGCCTGACAGCGCTGACCATGGGCCTGGGGCAGGAGCGCACGATCAAAGAAAAAGAAGGCGAACTTGCACGCAGCAATGGCTCGAAGCCGGTTCCAGTAGATGGGTCGTTACCAGTTGCGGTGTGAAGTGGGCGCACTGAGTTCAATGGAAGACTGGATCGAGAATGCTGGGAACCAATGAGTGAGAGCACACACACGCATCACCAAGAGGGGCCGCACGAGAACGACGCTCACCATGACCATCGTCCGTACTGGAAACGCGCGCATCGTGATTGGCGTTTCTGGATAGCCGTCTTCTTCATCGCCGTGGCCCTCTTCATTTATGTGACGACTGTCGACCTGTCGATGGTGCCTCGCACGCACCCGCATTCAGTTCCCATCAGTCAATAGCGGTGCTGCCCTTACTCTTACTCGTCAAGGAGCTATCGCAGTAGCGGTGGGAGATCCAACAAGCGACTCGGCCGGTAATGCTCGAGACAAAGGTGCGCTGGCGACGATGGCAGTGATGGAACGTTCAACGAATCAGATGCTTCTGTATCCCCTGCGATTCGAACCGATTTATCAGTACCGGCTCTGGGGCGGCCGGCGTTTAGCCGGCCTGCTCACCGCGCCGCTCCCGACCGACGGCCCGATAGGCGAAGCGTGGATCCTCAGCGACCGCGACGACCATCCGAGCCGCATAGCCAATGGGCCGCTCCAAGGACAGGTAATCGGTCACTTGATGGAGCAGTCGCAGGAACAATTGATGGGAAAGCTGGCTGGGCGTTTCCAACGATTCCCTTTGCTGCTGAAGTTCCTTGACGCGCATGAGATGCTCTCCGTCCAGGTGCATCCCGGGTATGCGCACGCGGACTCTCCGCCAGCAGAGGGCACCGCGAAGACCGAAGCGTGGGTTGTGCTCGAGGCGGGAAAAGAAAGCCACATCTATGCAGGCCTGAGGCCAGGAACGACTGCGGACATTCTTCGGCAGGCGGTCACCAATGGAACTCTAGCAAACCAACTTGTATCCATCACCCCAAAGCCCGGCGACGGCGTCTTTATCCCGGCTGGGACGGTTCACTCTCTGGGCGGCGACGTTGTTGTGTTCGAGATCCAGCAAAACAGTGACACGACGTTTCGCCTGTACGACTGGGGCCATGTTGATGCGAAGACAGGCCAGTCGAGGGAACTCGAAGTCGATCAGGCACTTGCGTGCATCGATTTCGTAGATGGCGCAGCCGGGCTGGTGGCTCCTGTAGTGGAGACGGAGACGCCGGTGAAGCGCGAGAGCCTCTTTGATTGTGGCGCTTTCCGGCTGTGGCGCTTGCGCGGAAGATCGCCATTCATCGTCGGCGCCGAGAGCATTCCACGCGTGCTGTTATGCGCTGAGGGCACGGGACAGATCGAGCACGGCGGCGATACGTATGCAGTCCGCAAAGGCGAGGTATGGCTCCTGCCGGCAGGAGTAGGCGCGTGCACTTTTCGTCCGAGCAGTGAAGTGAACCTGTTGGAAGTCGCAATTCCAGAGGATTCTGCAAGTGGACAGAAGCGAGTTGGTTCGCAGGTCGAATCTTCTGTTTAACGTCGCAAGAGTTCAGGGATGGACACCGAATGAAGAAGCTCATTGTTTTTGATCTCGACGGTACACTTGCCCAAAGTAAAGCGGCGCTCGATGACGAAATGTCGACATTGCTGCATGATCTTCTTGGTGTCGTCAAAGTGGCCGTGATCTCCGGAGGCGATTGGCCGCAGTTTGAGATGCAGGTGCTCTCCCATCTTCCCCATGACGAACATCTGGCCGATCTGGCTCTTCTTCCCACCTGTGGAACCAAGTTCTTTCGATACTCCGGAGATTGGAAGAAGATCTACTCGGAAGACTTCACCGTGGATGAAAAAGAAAAGATCATCAGTTCTTTCAAGAAAGCCATCGCAGCCGCAGGCTTCAAGGTCGAGAAGGTATGGGGAGAGACCATCGAAGACCGGGGAAGCCAGATCACCTATTCCGCTCTGGGTCAGCAGGCCCCGCTGGAAGAGAAGGACAAATGGGACCCCGATTACGCCAGGCGGAAGAAGATCAAGACCATCCTTGATACGTTTCTTCCCGAGTTCTCTGTCCGGATGGGCGGCGCGACATCGATCGATGTCACCAAACCGGGCATCGACAAGGCCTATGGGGTTAGAAAGCTGAGGGACATCCTTGGCATTTCATTGAGAGAGATGATCTTTATTGGCGACGCCTTATTTGCGGGAGGGAACGACTATCCGGCTGAACTAGCAGGAGTGATTTCGATCCCAGTTCGGGGTCCCGAAGACACGAAGCGAGTTGTCGAAGCAATCATCGCTTGTTTAGGAGGCGATCAACAGGCTGATTTTTGTGCGGGTTTGAATGAACGTGTTTAAGCTACAGCGCATCGGCATGTTGATGGAACCAGAGCCGGGCAACCCACAGGAAGTCGAAGGTGTTCTGAACCCGGCTGCCGTTCGTAGCCCAGATGGTCACCTCTACCTTTTTCCGAGACTAGTAGCGAAAGGAAATTACTCGCGCATCGGTATTGCAAGAGTTCGGTTCAATGAAGCCGGAGATCCGGCAGGCGTCGAGAGGCTTGGCATCGCCCTCGAGCCCGACGCCGATTATGAGCGAAGGCCCGACGGCGGTGGTGGTTGCGAGGACCCTCGCGTCACCTTTGTAGAACCGCTCCGGTGCTACATCATGACCTACACAGCATATTCGTCCCAGGGTCCGCGCATCGCCCTCGCTCACTCGAGGGACCTCATCCACTGGCAGCGCCTGGGACTTGCGACATTCGCTCCATTTCACGGCATCGCTTTGGATGATGTGGATGACAAAGATGCCAGCCTTTTTCCCGTCGCTATCCCCAATGCATCCGGACACCCGGAATTCGCAATCATCCATCGCCCGCTCTTTCCCGGCACTCGCCCCGAGCAAACTGCCTGCCATCCCGCATCCCGCGATCTGGACCTCGACAGGGAAAGTATCTGGATTTCCTACTGCTCTATGGACCCGGAGTGTGCTGGACCTGATCGGCTCGGGAGGTTTACTTCTCATCACCGACTGGCGACCCCGGTGTCGCCGTGGGAGCGACTTAAGATCGGTAGCGGCACTCCGCTCATCCTGACCCGCCATGGCTGGTTGATCGTTTACCACGGAGTTAGTGATCTGGCGAAGCCTGACAGCCATGCGCACCAGCTATGCTACTCGGCCGGCGTGATGGTCCTCTCGAAAACGCATCCACAAGTTATCCGCTATCGCTCGGTGGAACCGGTGTTGAAGCCGGAGCTGCAACAGGAGTGCCACGGGACCATCGCCAACGTGGTGTTCCCTACCGGCATCGATCGCCGTGACGATCTGGGCTCACCGGACCGCTTCGACGTCTATTACGGAATGGCCGACAACCGAATTGGCGTGGCGCGCCTGGACGTGCCGGATTGCCTGCCGGTGGGAGCAGCAGCCGACCCGCCGGAAGCAAAGGTATAGAGCGGAATCTATTCTCGATCGATGCCCGCATGGACTTCTGGGGAGTTGTTCAGGACTGACTTCGGCTTGAGTATCCAGCTAGGGGATCGCGGAGTCAAACGGCTGCTTGGTCTTCGTGATGATAGGATTAAAAGTTTTGAGCATCCTGTCCTCTTTTGCAATGGACATTTCTGATCGCTCAATTCGTCTCCAACCTGCCATCGAAGACAAAAGTGTAGGACGTGAATACTTTTTCATAGCACCGGCAGAGCGATACCGGGCTGCTATCCTCTTCGGCGGTAGGAATCTTCTCTGCGGTAGACATACCGAGTGATCCTCTCTACGTTGCGCAGCCTTGAGAACCCGGCAGCGGCAGTCAAACCTTATTTCTTCTCCAGCTGTTTGCGGATTGACTGCAATTCCGTCCGGCGCTTCGTAGTGGTTTTGGGATAGGCCATTTCGAGGCCTTCGAGCGCGTCAAGAACGATTCGCGAAACGATCAGGCGGGCATTGTCCTTATCGTCGGCAGGCACCACGTACCAGGGCGCATGATGGGTGCTGGTCGCATGAAGGCAATTCTCGTAAGCCTTCACGTAATGCTTCCAGTATGTCCTCTCGTGAATGTCGGCGAGGCTGAACTTCCAGTTCTTGTCCGGCTCATCGATGCGGGCCAGAAACCGCTTTCGCTGCTCTTCTTCGGAAAGGTGGAGAAACATTTTGACGATGCGCGTTCCATTGCGATAAAGATGCTTCTCCATATCCACGATGGAGCGGTAGCGATCCTCCCAGACGGTTTTCTCCTCGCGCAACTCTTCGGGAAGTCCCTGGTTGCGGAGAATCTCGGGGTGCACCCGAACCACCAGCACTTCTTCGTAATAGGAACGATTAAAAATGCCGATCCGCCCCCGTTCGGGAAGCCGGCAAGTCGAGCGCCAGAGAAAATCATGTTGCAGTTCTTCGGCACTCGGCTGCTTGAAGCTGAACACTTCGCAGCCTTCTGGATTGACCCCGGACATGACATGGCGAATGGCGCCATCCTTGCCGGCACCGTCCATCCCCTGGAAGATCAGCAGCAGTGCATAGCGGTTCGAGGCGTAATGAAGGTGTTGCAGCGAACTCAACTCTTGAACGTGTTCTTCCAGAAGTTCCTGATACTCCTCCTTCGAGGTGTACGCGGGCTTCACAACCGTCGGCCACTTTGAGAGCTTGACCTTTTTCCTGAACGGGACACGGAAGTCCTTCGCATCGATTTTCATCTTCTCCCCTTCCGTGTCATTGGCTGCACGCGGCAAGCGCGCTTACGCAACCTTCGGATGCACTGACGGATCGCTGCGAGTCTCGCGTTCCGCCTCCAGCCAGTCCTGATCCTGCTGGCTTTCGCCTCGGACGCGCTCCTGGTAGAGTTCATAGGCACGTGCAGCGATCTGCGAGGTAAGGTCGACTGGCGGCTTCTTGACTAACAGAGGAACTTTTGTAGGATCGAAAATCCGATAGGCGAGCAGTTTCACTCGGTCATTCACAAGGAGCCACACCAGAGCATAGCCCCAGACGAACGCTGCCCACTTCCAACCGAGAGGCGTCATGAACAACCCATATACCGCGATCAGAGTCGCGATGGTCTGAGTCCCGAGCACTGCGATCCATAGAATCTTTGCCGGACGGATTGACCAGAACGGGCCGCGCGTGCGCGTCAGGAAAATCGTCAGATGCCCAGCCACGGACAGCTTCAGGTACATCAGCGTCTGGATGTGTCCGCGGTCGAGGTGAAAGACGCGCTCACCAAGATAGAAGAGGCCGAATGCGGCCACGACGCCGATAACGCCCAGCACGGTGGAGATTCCCAACACCAGGCGCATGTTCCAGGCCTCGGGCTTGTCCTTGTAATGAACGTTGTCATATGCAATGGACAGGATAGCTCCGTCGTTGAGCAACGCCAGCATCACGATCATCACCGCGGTCACCGGATAGAAATTGAATACCAGGATCGCGAGCGTCATGAACAGCAACACACGCAGCGTTTCGGCGATGCGGTACATGGCATAGCTGTTCATCCGCTGGAAGATCCGGCGGCTCTCCTTGATCGCGTCGATGATCACTGAGAGCCCGGAAGCGAGCAGGACGATCGAGGCCGCCGCGCGCGCCGCGTCTGTCGCCCCGGAGACGGCGATGCCGCAGTCTGCCTTCTTGAGTGCCGGCGCGTCGTTTACTCCGTCTCCAGTCATCCCTACAATGTGGTCGCGCTTCTGCAGCACATCCACGATGAAGAACTTATGTTCCGGGAAGACCTGGGCAAAGCCATCCGCCTTTTCGATGGACTCCGCGGCCTGTGTACTCGCTTGCTGTTTGGTGTCGCCCAATCCACTGGCATCGAGGATGTTCGTGCCCAGCCCCAGTTGCCGGGAAGTCTCCCGAGCGATGGCGATTTGATCGCCCGTAACCATCTTGACGTCGACGCCCATCTGCCGGGCGCTCGCGATGGTTGCTTTGGCCTGCTCGCGCGGTGGATCGAACAACGGTAACACCCCGGCGAACTGCCACTTGCCTTCTTCAGCGGCGCGCGCCACACCGAGTGAACGGAAGCCCCGTCCCGCAAATTCATTGACAGCTTTCTCGACGGTGGCCTTTACCTCATCCTTGTTCGTCGACATTTCCAGAATGACCTGCGGTGCTCCTTTCGCCACAAAAAACTGTTTTCCGTCCCCGCCTTTCACGGTGGCTTCGGTACGCTTATGCACCGGGTCGAATGGCTCGAAATGAACTACCTGATAGCCGTCTAATACCTTTTGGTCCTTCACGCCTCCGATCACGGCCAGGTCGATGGTGTCTTTGTCTTCCGCACGAGACGCGAGTGCCGCCCAGAGAACGACCTGGTCGGTAGGAATGTTATTTACGCTGAATGGATCTCCCAACGTGAGCTTGTTCTGGGTCAAGGTGCCGGTCTTGTCCGAGCACAGCACGTCCACTCCAGCCAGTTCTTCGATCGCTGATAACCGGGTCACAATCGCTTCTTTTTTCGCCAGCAGGCGCGCGCCGACGGCCATGGTCACCGACAACACCGTGGGCATGGCCACGGGAATCGCGGCCACCAGCAGCACCAGGCAGAATTCCAGCGTGGTGAGAACCTTGTCGCCACGGAAGAGCGCTACAACCAGAATCAACCCGACCAGCGCCACTGCGAGGATGATCAGGTAGTCGCCAATCTTTAGCACGGCACGCTGAAAATGGCTGACGGTGTGAGCTTCCTGCACCAGTTGCGCCGTTTTGCCAAAGTAAGTGTTCGCGCCAGTGGCGTATACCATCGCGTCGATTTCCCCCTGACGGAGGATGGATCCCGAAAACACCGCGCCGCCGGGTTTGCACGTGACAGGCAAAGATTCTCCTGTCAATGCCGACTGGTCAACCTCCACCGGATCGCCCGCCAGGAGGCGCGCATCCGCCGGGACAATGTCCCCCAGCCGCAGACGTATCACGTCGCCGGGCACCAGTTCACTTGCCTTCGGAGTCGTCCACTTCCCATCTCGTTTGGCCCGGGCATTGATCGCCAGCTTGGCCTTCAGCGCCGCGATGGCGTTGCCGGCCTGGTGTTCTTCCCAGAATCCGACTATTGCGTTCGAACAAAGCAGAAGAAGGATGATGAAAAAATCCAGCCAGTGCCGGACAACTCCCGACAGAATCACTGCCGCTTCGATCATCCACGGAATCGGGCCCCAGAAATAGGTGAGGAACTTCAGAAACTCATTGGTTTTCTTTTCCGCAATTTCATTGGGCCCATATTGTGTCAGTCGCTTCTGAACTTCGGCCTGGCTGAGGCCCTCCGGAGTTGACCCCAGCTTTTTCTGCAGATCCGGCATCGGAATGGATTTAAGGTCGTCCCTGGATGTGGGCTCTGCGCCAGGCTTCAAGTCTTCTTTAGCCTGAACCTTTGAATCGGATTTCGTCCCGTCCTTTGCCGGAGCCTTCGATGGGATCTTCACTTCAGGCTGTGAATCCTGCTTAGACTGCGGGGTCTCGAGATCTACGCTCACGATGAATCCCTCCTCGTCTACTTGCCTCGGACTTCGATTCCATTGATTGGTTAGTCACACCTTCGTTGCCGGGGAATGCGATCCTGCTCAATGCGACCCGGTGTGCGTCTCGCGGTCGCGAGTGAGTGGTTCACAACCGTTGAGATGTTCCTTGGAAGTGGGCCCCAAGTACTTTGTATGAAGTATCCGCTCGTGACGTTGACCGACGCTGTGCAATATTGCTCACGGACGGCAAGGCGGCCATCCATTGGGAAGTCTGCGACGCCTGCATGCAAAAAGTCCCGAGGAAACGTTCGCGGTGTACTTATATGCAAGTGATTACAGCCAAAGTAAGCTATAGACTCTACCGGTTAGATGGTTCCACGATCGTGATAAAGAAATGGAACTGATTCTTGTTTGCTCTGCTGCGATGCTGTCGTGACGTAGCGCCATGCTCAACCGCCGCTGGCAATGCCCGAGAATGGCGCAGGACGGATCCTGCATCCCGGATTTTCCTATCTATCGGCCAGATAGGAAGACGAAGCTGGTCAATTGTGCACAGACACCCAAATCTTTTGTTGTTTAGGATTCAGCTGTTAAGGCAGCGAATTTCGCCCAGAACGATATCAGCCGCGCCTCATCTCGTTCTGGAACGGACCAGAAAAGCGGGTTCCGGCTCAGATTATGTCTGATTGAAGGCACTCATCGGGTGTCTCCAGTATGTTGCTCGAAGGCGGTCGTTCAAGTTGAGCCTGAAAGGTGCGAATGCGATACGCATTCACCTCGCGAGATTCGTTGCAGACCGTCTTCATCGACAACACGCCGATGTTCGTCCAGATCGAGGTGGGCCTGGGCATGGGAAGCGTTCATGATGTCGATTACGAGTCCACCCGCGCCAAGCTGGCTTCTTTCGGACTCCAGACGCAGCAACAAGCCCAGCCATAGCACCAGTTCAACCCTACTTTTTCACGCTCATGGAAACAAAGGGAGAATCGAACGATGCCGACCGACATGCTCACCACCGAGGAACTGCTCCACGAAACGCCCGAAGCCCTGAACGAAGAACAGTCCATCAAGAAGACCCACACGCTCACTCCAGAGCTGCTTCGCAAAATAAATGCCTACTGGCGCGCTGCCAATTACGAACCGATCCAGCCTTGCGTAAGTTGTTGTGTAATGAAGCTCGTTTTGGGGCGTTCCGGGGTGTTTTCGGGCATCTCGGGAGCCATTTGTACAGCAGTTGTACAACAGAAAAACAGACGATTGAGGAGCCGATCTGGCGTCGTCACGTCGCTAGATGGGCGTCCCGCCGCAGGATCTCAAAGCCAAACTCTTCTTCGCACTGGCGTACTTGGCGGCTTACCGCGGGCTGAGAGACGTGCAGCTTCTCTGCCGCTCTTCGAAAGTGCAGCTCACGAGCAACCGCAAGAACATATTGCAGCTTTCGGAGTGGAGGGATTATAGGCATGGCACGTTCTGGAAATAGAAATCACTAGATGTTGCGATTGTTTAGAAGTTTTCGATCAGCACTGACCATAGACCAGCCATTCTTAAAACTATGTTCAGTAAGTTCGATGCGTAGGGCAATCCGCAGCATGTCCGTGTGCGCTCTCTCCTGGCCAAGAATCAACGCCTGGCCTGTGACCATGTCGTAGCGTGAGACCTCGGTGCGTCCGCTTTGACCTTCACAACCAATAGAGTTTCCCTACTCTGGGCACTTCAATGCGTACATCGGTGATTTGCACTCATTCAAATTGCCTGGCACAACAAATCTCGTCCGACTAACTGGGCTTCCGATCAGATGTAGATTGCGTGCCCTAATAAGGCCTCCAGGACAAAAACGAAATAGTCGGCTGATTCTATCTGCTCTAGGTCGTAAGAACCCTCAACTGTATCCAGGACCGTCCCTTGCGTAGCTGATGAGTTCCGCTTCTTCACGAGCCGTAAGCTGATAAATATGAGTCCGCTAAAGACCAATAAGGCGATGAGCAGCCAAACCGAGTGCCGCCGTTCGCTGGCAGCAATCGGAGCCAGCTGCGCGGACAAGATAGCCCGAACAATTCTTGGCTGCTCCGTTCCAGCTTCCTTGGTTTCTTCTTGCAACTGCGATCGGCCGTCGGCATCGTCAGATGAAGGCGGCTCGGAAATCGGTGTCTCATTAGCAACATCCTGGGATGTAGGGATCCCTGTACGGATCATGGACTCCAATTCGATTGAGGTCTCCATCAATGCCACGGCGGCAGGCGGAGTGCCGTTGGGATCCGGCAGGACAGTCGTTTCTGCCAGAAATCGATATCCCTTCCCAAAGACACTCCAAAAGACTGAGCCTGCACAGGACTGCGCTGGCCCTCCCCCTAAATTCAATCCCGAAGCGGCCGTAGCCGCGGCCACGCGCCTCCGCAACCTGCTCAAAGAAAGCGATGGGGAATCCGAAGATGTCTTCAAGGAGCTCCGCGAGGCGCTCGGCAGCGAGGCTAAGCCCGAAAAACTAAACGCCCTTGCCGCCTCCATTCGCGATTTCGACTTCGACGGAGCGCTCGCAAAACTTGACGAAATAGCAGCCCAAACCCACCTCACCGAGGGGCAGACCACTTCATGAGCACGGAAGAAAAGAAGAAAGTTGTTTTGCTGGTCGACGATACTCCGGAAGGATGTGTTGCAACTTCAGGGTTGCTGTCTGGTGACGTGAAAGAATCGCGAAATGGTGACCCGACCCGCGATTTTCAAATGGCGACAAACCGAACCCGGGTTCATACTTTGTGCGGTCCGCTGGTATCTTCCCTATTCACTTTCGCTGCGCGATGTTGAGGAACTGCTGGAGGAGCGTGGCCTCAACGTCGATCACACAACGGTCTGGAAGCTGTGAAGAAATCCATTAGTGTCGCTGTTCGCTCTGAATCGTTTCGCGATTGAATTCCGAGGGAAGGAGATGTGTGTTGGATGATGGCGGCGACGATATGCAGGAGTGGAGAAGGGGTTGGGAGGGCTGGATTGCTTATGGAGCAGCTCTTATCGTGATGCCGCAGGAGGTAAAAGCCGGGCAGGTCGCCAGCGTAGCCTTATCCACTGCTGCACGTTGTAAGTCAAGGCGGCCCACATCGCTTCGGCTCGAACTTGGCGAGTCCGCGGACACGAAACCTCCGGAGCCCGAGCTTTTCCTTGAGCCAGGCATTGACAAACTCCGCTACAGCTGAGCGTCTATCTACAGTCGCGTGCTCCGGGTCGAATGCTCCAGGGTGATGCGGTTCGAAGCGCTAGAGCGCGCTGCGGTGGTCCAACTCACTCTAACGGACGAGTTGGCGACAAGAACGAAGCCGCAGGCGCCACGGCCGCTGCATTGTGCCATACTCAGGATGTATGGGCCGGGAAAGATCGCATATCGGTTTTGCATCACCAAGCCATAACTACTGAATTATCAGTAGGCTGCGATTGAATCTCCATAGACTCACCGCGACCGCGGCAAACGCCTGCGGCTTCCTTCTTGCCTCCTAATCGAAACCGCCTCGGATCAACTCTGAGGCTTACCCCAAACTCTGTGGCCGAGGCGATTCCGATGTAGGCTAGCGACGACTCGGGAGGAACCTTTTTCGGGGTGGGCGCGGATGATCAGTTTTGTGCTTCGCGTTCCAATCAGCGACATGCTTTCGACGTTTGTGGCTCAGGCAGCCCTCGCGGAGCGATATAACGCAGCCGAGTCAGGATCTAAAGGAGAAATTTCGGCTACTCTAACGCAAAGCAAAGCGGAAGGGGTATAAGGATGAATTGGCAAACACTCACCTTGACAGCTCTCGTTTCACTTGCACTTGTGCCATCTGGGAAGAGTCAAAACCGGAAAACCAAATTTGCGGATTGTCCGGTAACGATCCCCCGCGCAACTCCAGACTCTGTCCTTAGCGCCGTCGGCATGAGGAATGCTTACTGGAATGGTAATCTCTACGTTGGCGATTTCTGGCCTGACGCTACTGTGAGGGTTGGCCCGCTCGGCGATGGTTCGATACATCCAGATGGCTCGTTAGATATGAAATTTCCGTGGTTTCGAGCGGCGGGATTAGAAGGCAAGCTAGCCATCACCGGCAGGAGACTCGACGCGGCAGCTCCACCGTTGAAAGCCGTCATTCCGAACGGCTATCTGGATACAGGCTTCCAAGCCACTGGTCTGATCTTCCCAACCGAAGGCTGCTGGGAAATCACAGGCAAAGTGGGCGACACGACCCTGACATTCGTGAACAGGGTGATTCGGGCGGAGTAAACTCCTGCAACGATTCGGTCAACCTTAGTCCGTCAAGGCAAATTAAGGAAGCGTCACGGAACAGCGCCAATCTGACGTTTTGAGCGAGTCACCGTCTACATGTACTTCATGCTTCGGAACGGCTGGCACTGCCAGTTTCTCGAAGCGGATCTGAAAACACCTCTTCCCAGGACGCTCAGTTTTCCCAGCCCGCAAAAGATCATCGAGCTCGCGGAACGGGGCGGCTACGCCATGAATCTCGAAGGGCGCCAGGCATTGGAGCACGGCATTGAAAATGGGCGAGGGGGTATCTGGCTCCTGCTAACCGACGACCAATACGAGAGGCTAAAGCAACAATAATCTTGTCTCACGTGCTGTCGGAAAAAGTGAAAGGCGGCCGAACCGACTATATGCAGCAGCTCGCGATTTGGCAGCGTTCGTTATGGCGAGAAAATAACAACGAGATGAACTCTGGGCAAATGCGCTTAAATTGTTGAACAGGCATCTGGTTCGGTCCGGCCGTAAAGACCTCCGGAGTGGAAGGGAGCGTATGGCGGAGCTCCGGCGAGAAAGGCAATATGTACAACACCAATCCCTGCCGCCGTCTTGTTACTTTGTAGACGACTTTGCTGCGCTTAAAGATAAAGATACTGGTAGAAGGTTCCTCCACGATCAATTCTCCTTTAGACGGCAAGCAAATCTCTAAACGATTTAAGGAGATTGTCAGGTACGTCGGTGGGCGGCGTTGATTCGAGAAAAGTGACTACGTCCCGCAGGTCAATCGATCCATCGGAACGCTTTGAAACGTGGGGGGAAATGTCACGACGAAATGACCAATCATTGATCCTGGGTCCTGGAAGAGGAGCCTGATCGACTAGGTTTCTGAGCGTATTGATTGTTTTCAGAACTCCCACAAGGCCAACCCCCACGTACACGTCCTTTGACCGCTTCAGCAGACGAATCAGGAATTTGGCATTGGAGTTGGGGTCGAACGGTTCCAACAGGGTATAGATACCCATCGAACTAAATCCCGAGAACTTCTCAACCGCGCCATACTCGATTTTTGCCCCGATAACCTCATTGAAGTCGTTGAGCGCTGGTGTTACGCCAGGGTGCGGGTCGTTCAGCGTCTCGAGTGGTTGTCCCTCCGGGTCTACTACGGTCCAATTCACCAGATCTATTGGAGCAAAAGGACCCGGCGACAGCATAACGATGCCATTGATGAGGATAAAGTCATGAATCGACTGCAATAGACACGCTATGGGCTTTACCACGGTTTGGCCCCAGTTCTGCTTGAATTTCGGGTCGATCACTGCAGCTACTGAAAGGAAAACTGACACGGCGTAAAGATATGCAGGCAAGATATAGGCATAGTTGAAAACTGTACCGTCCGCATTCGGGGTTGGCGCTTGCGTGCCGTAGCCATTGGTCGGTGGTAATCCAACTGGAAACCCAATGTCAGTTGCATCGTCATCGGACCAAAAGACCTGGAAGTTGAACGGCATCAACCAGGGCCCACCCGCACCCGCACCGCCACAGCCCAGGGTTGAAAGATCCGGAGGAGCCAGAGAGTCCATTGCTTGCAGAGGTGCCTGAAGATTGCTGGTAATTTCGGCGGGGAGAAGCGGCACCTGATTGGCCAGAGATGGTAACGACTGCGCGCTTCTGAGAGCGTTGGCTGCCTGATTCTGGATGTTGGTGAGCCTGTCGGCAACAGCCTTTGCTGCCTCTGCTTGCCCAAACTTCTGAATTAAGTTTTCTAATGCCGCTTCAACCTGCTGCAGTTCATCCGGCCCATCGTTGAAAAGAGAAACTACAAGGCTAACGAATCCGGCCACTCCGGTAACCGCACCAGCAACGTCGGCGATCGCACCGAGCAAATCACCGAGCACCTGAAAGCTCTTCGCGTTTGTCACGCCGAAGTCATTCAGACTATTTGCGAGATTGCTTTGTAGATTCTGCTCTCCCTGTACATCGGCCATTGGCATACCCCGCTGTTGATAAGCATGCGACTCGGGTCGCCCACAGTGTTGAATAGGGCCGGGGCCTTCACTGCAGCGCTACGAGGACCGGCACCAAACCCTTGCCACCGCTCAGATTCCCCAGCGCCTTTCCGATTACAGTGCCAAACGCCTTAAGCGGGTCGCTGGCCTTCATTGCATGGCCCAATGTTGGTGATGTTGTGAGCAGGTCGCCGACCGATATGGGTCCGTATTCCGCATCAGCCTTGCAATAGACTCTCCCCAAAAGCGCAATCGGGGCGCGGGGGCTGGTCGAATCGCGCCGGTCGAGAATCATGCCCGGCCTGTACCCGCCAGCACCAGAGATCACGCCGACAACTTTCCTGTCATAGGCCTGCTCACTGGGGCGCAGTAACCCGCTCTCATTGAGGATCATGACCGTGCCTGGCTCAACTGCCTGGACCTCATCCACGTCAAAGTCTTCTGCACAATCACCCGCTCTTCCAGCAAGGACGATATCCTCGGTCACGGTTAGAGTAGCGCCGACACCCAAATTACCGGAAACCTGAGCGCCACCGTCTACCTGCAGATTAGCGGTGACTTCCACGTTGCCGTGAAAACTACCCGCCAGACCCTGCCCGGCGGTATTGGTGAGACCGAGAATTCCAATTGTCGCCCCGGTTCCAACAACTCCCACGTTGCCATTTCCCTCCACCCCATTGTTCAGTGCGTTGACGCCCTGCACGCCAGAGCCGGCAGGGTCGGAGGCTGTGCCCAAGACTCCGATATGCGGAAGACCTATGGGAAAGCCCGCAGCGACCATACCTGCGCCACCATCGCCCTTAACCCCAATAAAATTTACCGGGATAGGCTGGTCGGAAGGAGGACCGCCACTGACACCAATTCCACCCGGTAATCCGATCCCTTGCATTCCTATGAACCCTGTACCCTTCACACCCGGATCACTTGGTGTGCTGGAATCACCCACTACTGGTGGCATGCTGATCTCCTCGTTCGCCTGAGAGGCAATTTGGGAAAGGCGACTGTGCAGCCGAGATTTGCCCGAGATAATAATTGGCTGACGCGGGCTTTTTTTGTTGATCGTACCTTATCCACAGGCGACTCGGATGGCAAGTGAATTCGCATTTAGGATGACTGGTAATTCTGTTGGCAGTGGCAGCTTGATTGGCCCTTAAAGTCAGAGTAACGATGCGAGCGATACGCCTAATTGTCTGCCTGATCCTTTACTTTTCTGAATTTTCTCCCAGTTCTTTGTTCATAGACGCCGGATGCTTGGGTGCTCCATATCTGGCAGCTTCATCGCCAGGTGTGGGCCGTGGCGCCATACCTAGTATTCTGGTCGAGTAGCCATGGCGTATCCCACAAATAACCTCAGAATCAAATCCACCAGGGTCGTCCTTCCTCCCATCTTTCTCGAAGAGGAAATGCCCGTCACAGAGAGCGCTTCCCGCACCGTCTTCGAGGCGCGCCGCCAGATCATCGACATCCTGAATGGCGCAGACGACCGCCTCCTCGTCGTCGTCGGCCCCTGCTCGATCCACGATCCGGCCGCTGCCAGGGAATACGCGGGTCTTCTGAAGGAGGCCATCGCCGAACTTTCCAGCAATCTGCTCATCGTCATGCGGGTGTATTTTGAGAAGCCGCGCACCACGCTCGGCTGGAAGGGATTGATCAACGATCCTTACTTCGATGAATCCTTCCGCATAAATGACGGATTGCGGATTGCGCGCCGCCTTCTCCTCGATCTTGCCGAGATGGGCGTGCCCGCCGGCACCGAATTCCTCGACATGATTTCGCCCCAATACCTCTCCGGACTCATAAGCTGGCGAGCCATCGGCGCGCGCACAACCGAGAGTCAGGTCCACCGCCAGCTCGCCTCCGGACTCTCATGCCCGGTCGGCTTCAAGAACGGCACCTCCGGCAACGTACAGATCGCGATTGAAGCCATCCTCTCGGCAAGCCATCCGCATACCTTCCTGGGCACTTCAGAAACTGGACAGTCCGCCATCCTTCTCACCTCCGGCAACTCGGACTGCCACCTCATCCTCCGCGGGGGTCGGGAAATCACCAACTACGATGCAGCCTCCGTCGCTTCGACCATCGAGCAGATGGAGAAGACAGGTGTCAGACCCCGCATCATGATTGATTGCAGCCATGCAAACAGCCGTAAAGACCATCGCAGGCAAGGCTCAGTGTGCCGTGCCGTTTCAGAACAGATCTCGAAGGGCGAACGCTGCATCATGGGTGCCATGCTTGAGGGCAATCTAGTTGCCGGATGTCAGACTCTTGGAAACGGCAAGGCGCTTGTCTACGGACAGAGCATCACCGACGCCTGCATCGACTGGCCTGAGACCCACACCCTCCTGCGCGAACTCGCCGCCGCCGTCCAAAAGAGGCGCGGTAATCCTCATCCCGAGCAAGTCCGTTCCACAGAAACGTACATCTCGCAATGAGTGGAGAAGAGACGGGTGCCCCATATCTGGCGGCCTTACCGCCAGATGTGGGCATGAGCAAAGGTGCTAACGATGAAGCAGAATTTCGCCGCAATTATCCTCGGTGGGGCCGGGCAGGTCGGCGGTGCAGCCGTCGCGGAGCTGCTGGCAAGTCCGGAATGCCGCGAAGTGGTGATGGTCACCAGAAAGCCCATTGCGGCGCGAACGCGGGTGCGCAACGTCGTTCTTTATACCGGCGCTGCTGACTTTGCCGAGCGCACTGCCGCCCTTGCCCGCGAAGTTCTAAGCCAGGGTCCCGCCACTGCAACCCTACGTGGTTGCCTTGACAAAGAGCCGTTATGACGCCAGACGAATGATTGTCATATATGTCTTGGCGGGGCTGCTAAAAAACTGCAAGGGAACCGGCTCTGTCACTCCCTCAAGGTACAAAGAGCTTAAGACCGTGATTCGTTGGCATGCGAGTCATGATTCAATCCCCGTAAGTACGTCTGCAACACCCATGCTTACTCCTTGAAAACTTCTGCCGCATAAAGTTCGACTGATTGCTGATCAGCGAAAGTGGCCAAGTGAGCGCCGCCCTGTTCACGATCAATCCAGTAGAGGTGAGACTACTGTTTCAGATTCGCAACATTCCGGATCTCGGCGACACGTCCCTCGTTGTCGAAGCGGTAGCCCTTACCGTCGAGAACTAGCCAATGAGGCTTCCGCCAGTCGTGCGGCGGCCCCTCTGTCCAATCGTGCGCACCCGCGCATCGCAGAACCTCCGATCTCGTTCCCACGGGAAAATCCTTGTTCTGGATCGACTCCACCTCGGCGGGAGTAAATGGCGAGTTGTAAGGATCGAGGTAGAGACCGCTGCCATTCGCGACTAATGTGGCGAGCGGGTCATCGGCCTGCCACGCCTCCTCTGTCGGCCCAAAGGAGATTTTCACCTGTCTGCCTGATGGCAGGCGGAACAGAACCTCAACTTGGGGCGAGGGGTCGCTGACATACCCTGCGTCTTCAATCTTCAACGGCTATAGGGCGGGTAACTCAGGCCATTCTTCTCGGTGCCTTGCAACATCACAGTCGGCTGTAGTTTTCGCTTCGGGGAAAACGATCCGTTCCGCCCATCCCATCCTGCGAGAATGCGCGCAAGCGTAGACGGCTCGATGCCGCAAGGCATCGAGCTTTGGCTGAAGCTCCTGCGGCGCTTTCTCGAACTCGGGGGGAGAACCAATCGAGCACACATGCGCGGGAGCAGGAGGCGGAGAGCTAGATCCCTCCTGTCCGTAGAGTGTGTGGAAGAAGCCGATTACCAGCAGCCAGACAGCAGCCCTCATTCGATTCCTCCCAAAACCCACGACGTACGAAGGCCGTCCTGTGCTCGTGGTTACTTGCCCGACGATAATGCTACGCATGTTACTGCCATTCAGTCTTGTAATTCCAATGCTTCGTCGCTGGCGTTCACGATGATGAAGAGTCCATCGTCCGTCTGCTGTACGCGGTAGCGCGGTGCTGGCATCACGCATGGACTCCTGCGCCCGCGATGGCTCTGCGCGGTCGAGGCTTTCGCGTGTCCAGTTCAATCTGTTTTCGATCTTTTGCCAATTGCTTAAAGGGATGTGTTGCAACTTCAGGGTTGCTGTGTGGTGACGTGAAAGAATCGCGGGTCGGGTTACCCTGAAGTTGCAACACATCCAATGGAAAATCGCAGTTCAATTATTTCATCTAAGGATTACGTCCGTGAAACATCGCATGATCCAGGATCATTGTCTTCTCTTCGCTGTTTGCGCCTTTGCGGTCGCCGGGCTCGCTCAACCTGCGCCCGCTCCGAACAAGGTGAAGGACTCCGTCGTTCACGCCGGCCGCATGATCGACGTCCGCACGGGCAACGTGATGCAGGACGCCTACATCGCGATCCACGGCGATCGCATTGCCAGCGTGAGCACAACAGCTCCGACAGGCCTCCCGGTAATCGATATGAGCAAGTACACGGTTGTACCGGGTTTGATCGACGCCCACGGGCACACACTGGAAGACCCGACGACACAATCATCCGCTGCTTATCTGATGACGTCGGCTCCGCAGGCCACAATTCGCGGTGTCGCAAACCTCCAGGTATGGCTCGCCCATGGATTTACGGGCGTGCGCGATGCGTGTGAGGCGTATCCATCCTATCCGCAGTTCGCGCTGCGCGAGGGCGTGGCCAAGGGGCTGATCACAGGTCCGCGCATCGTGGCTGCCGGGAGCTGCATTTCCCTCACCGGCGGTCATGGCGATTCCGATCTGCTTTCTCCCGACAAGCCGAGCCTTGAGCAGCCCAACATCGCAGACACCACGGACGATATCAGCCGGGTGGTACGGCGCGACATCAAGTACGGCGCGGACTGGATCAAGCTGATGGCAACCGGTGGCGTGATGGATCCGATCAGCGATTACCGTGTACAGGAGCTCAGTGAGGAGCAGATGGCCCGGGCAGTTGAGGTCGCTCATCGTGCCGGGCGCAAAGTGATGGCGCATGCAGAAGGCACCGAAGGAATCAAGGCGGCGGTGCGCGCCGGCGTCGACTCAATTGAGCACGGCACGATGCTCGACGAGGAAGGCGCGAAGATGATGGCCGAGCGCGGCACCTGGCTTGTGCCCACGCTTTATTGCTTCCAGCATGATTTGAAGACCGGGACCTCGCGAGGCCGTGACCAGCGCAGCATGGCGAAAGGCATTGCCATTGTGGATGCGCAGGGACCGGCGTTTGCTCGTGCCTTGAAATATCACGTGAAGATCGCATACGGCGTGGACGACGCCGACCCTGAGGTGCTTTCCGGAGAATTCGGTGCTCTGGTTCGCGGTGGGATGTTGCCTCTCCAGGCATTGCAAGCGGCGACCATCAATGCCGCCCAGCTTTTGTCGCTCGATAAGGATATGGGTACGATCGAGCCGGGAAAATCTGCCGATCTCGTTGCTGTCCCCGGAGATCCGCTTACCGACATTACCGTGATGGAGCACGTTACATGGGTGATGAAAGGGGGGACGGTGGTGAAGTCCCCTGAAGAGTGACTACAGCACTTCGCATCCCGTCCGGCATTCCAGGAGGCCGCATAGTTGCTGCTTCATTGGCTGAAGGTTGCAACACTGCCCTTTCCATTTTGCCTTTCGGCTCCGAGTCAATATATCCCAAGTCGCCTCCGCCGGGCCGTAATTAAGCAGCCTGCACGCAGCGCTGTTGTCGCGGTGGAGTCGATGGAATCCGTGCGGGTACAGAAGGTTTGAGCCGCCCGCAGAAAATCCCTTACTGTCGAGGTGTGCGTTCAAATCAAATGGCGTGACGAGATGCGGGAAAGTTTGGGCTCGCGGACTATACTCGGCCGTGTGCTACAGGGCGACCCGTCTCTCCTAGGAAAACCAATGGATTCCAATCGACCATAGTTTGTTCAGACATGCATCTCCAGCACGTCCGTCCCATATCCGCTTGCTGACCTCTACCGTGTCAAAATTCCCAACGGTCGTAATACATTGAAACCATGTGCACCGATGGCTACGGAAAGCACTCAAAAGCACTCAAAAAGACTGTGGATTCGCGTTCAGCACCCTCGCCAGCACCCTTGAGGGAATGTGTTGTCACTGCTCCACAATGAGCAGGAGTCATTCAGGCTTCGATCGGTGATTATGTATCCTATTTGAGACGAGCCGCCGTGAGACGGCCCGTCGCGCGAAGGGACGATTCACTATATCCAGATGAGGATGATAAGTCCTTCTCCGGATCGAATCACCAACTACTGTGATCCTCACTCGACGTCTCACAGTATTTTCCCCCTTTCCCCGAGGCTGAATTTCATCGGCGAGCGTCGATCCCGTTACTGTGTTGGTAAGTGAACGAATAGATCATGCAGAGAGGCCTTGTGCTCCCGGAGCACAGCCTCAATTTCGCGGCGCGACTGCACCGGTAACCTTCCCGGCCTACGCAGTCTCGCTTCCCTGGCCCCCTGTGCGCTGCTGCCGCGCGAATTCTAAGCGGCTCCACATCTGTGCCGAAAGGACGAAGAATGCACACATCTTTGCCGAGGCTTCAGGTCTTGAACAAAACCTAAGCTCAGAACTGGTGAGGGGTATTCGATACTGGACTAGCGGAGTGGGCGACTCGCTTGGCCTTCAAGGTTTGCGAGAACGGTTTTCGCCGCTGCCTCACCCGTCAACACCGCCCCCTCAAAGAAGCCGCCCCAGCGTTCGGCGACCTCTGAGCCTGCCCAGTAAATTGGTCCGACTGGTGCAGCGAGGAAGTCGCCGAAGCCGGTCCATACCCCGGGCGGCATAAAGGCAGAAAAACCACCTCCTGCCCAGGGATCTCCCGCCCAGTCGGCCTCGTCGTAAGTGACGGGCGATAGCGCATCCTCGCCAAAGTAGGCTGCCAGGTCAGAAAGCGCTGCCGAACGGCGATTATGGTCGTTGAGAGTTTGCCACTTCCTGTACCGATCTCCGACGACGAAGGATGCGAGAACACCCTTACCAGTTTCCGGATCGGAACTATCGGCACAAAGCTCAATCCATGGTTGGTTACCAATACCTGTGCCGCCTAGTCCCTTTTCGCGCCAGAACGGCGTTTGGTAGGAAACCAAAATCTTTGCCAGGGTTCCCATTGGTATCCGCTGAGCGAGCTGTTGCCGCAACGGCGGCAGGGACGGATCGTAGCGAATTTGACCTGCAAGATGGGGCGGCGTAGCAACAATGGTGAATCGGGCGGCATAGTGGTTGTGGACTGTTTCTATCTCAACCCCAGAATCCTGATGGCGGACGCATAAGACCGGTTCATTGAGCCGGATTTGTTCTCCCAACTCGGCTGCGATCTTCTCTGGAATCTGTCCAGCTCCGCCGTGAATGAGTTCAGCCTCCGGATGCTCCGATTGCGGAGCGCACTTCTGTCCCCAGAGAACATGCAAAAGCGACACTTGATTGGGCTCGGCCGGTCCCATGAAACCAACCGCGCGAACCATGTAGGAAAAGTACCAGCGACCGAAGTCAGTCTGAGTATTTTCCTCGATCCACCGCGCGAAAGTGTCGCTATCGAGGCGTCGATTTTGGTCGCCTGTGGTGGGATATCCCGTAGGCAATGTCTCCGAAAGCGCGTGAAAACGCTCCCACCCTTCGGTAACGTCGCGCCATTCAGCATCCGTTACACCAGGCACTTCACATTCGTGGTAGCCCTGAAATAACCCCTTGAATTCGTGGCGATCCCCGTTGTACAGAAGCACCGTCCGTCCGTCGGCGTGCGAAGGAAAACGACGTATCCCATATTCGTCCAGCAGAGCCAGGATACGGTGTTGAGTCGGACCGACCCATTGTCCTCCAAGATCAATCCATTGCCCTGAGGCCAGACGGCGACCGTGCATGCGACCACCAATGCGATCGCGTGCTTCCACAAGCAAAATACTTCTACCTGACCGACGCAGATTGCGAGCCGCAATGAGCCCTGAAAGCCCCCCACCGATCACGACGCAATCATAGACAGCAGGATTTGCTTTTGACATTCGTTCGTCCCCTTCAAGTCGCCACTGTTCTTCGGACATCTTATTGATGGTTCCAGCACTTTTGCGTACACAATGGCTCTAATGTCACTCTTCTCGCCGATGCCGCAGGTGATCTGACCATGCTTATGAGGACCATTAAGCTACACTTGGTTGAGTAAAAGCGTCTCTGGCCATAGACTGCGAACTCGCAGAGAATCCTAGTTCTGATCGCGCCCATCGGTAAACATCAACTCAGGCGAAGAACGGCAGTGTTGCAACCTTCAGGCGCAGACAGATTATTGCATGCCCTCCACTCTGCGGCCGGTTCCCACGTGGAATTGCGATCTGTTTTTCATTCTGATCGATCTTGAATAACGCCTTACTGCGCATGTTCTTTGAAGAATGACGTCGTTCGCTTTTCTGCATCTTCCAGGGATTCGCCAGTAAAACCGTGTTGTTCGTTCAAGTTCACTTGCTCTGTACGGTCGATTCAGAAACAGCCGGAGTTGGAACTGACAAAACTGACGAAATCGGTTTTGGCGGTTTTGGCGGTTCATTTGAAAGAGGTTGCGGTTCATAGAGTCGGGACATTGCGCGAGCGCTTGCCGAAGCTCCGACGTCTTTCCTGTCAACCGAAGGGGATCTCTCAAGTTGCATCCGAGGGTGAGGTCACTATGCAATTTTCTGGCTTCACGTGGCGAGTGTTGTGGAAGAACCCCGCTGTGACGATCATCATGCTGCTCACGATTGCCCTCGGCGTCGGTGTCAACACCGCCATCTTCACCGTCGTCTATGCGACGCAGTTCGCGCCGTTGCCTTATCCACATCCTGATAAATTGGTCTCACTTTGGACTTCGGCAAAGTCTCACCGAGACGATCCTTCGCCAAAGGATTTCATTGCATGGAGATTGCAGAGTCGAGCCTTCCAGGAACTCAGTGCATTTGTTGGCGGCACATTCGACGTTGGCCGCCTCGATGAGCCAGAGAACGTGTGGGGCATGCGAGTCACTTCGAACTACTACCGCACGCTTGGCAGTTCGTTTTTTCTAGGACGGGACTTCCTGCCGGATGAAGAACATGCGGGAATGAATCATGTGGCCATACTGACGCACAAGCTTTGGGAGCATTTTGGCGCCGATCCAAAGCTGGTCGGTCACACGCTGCGAGTTAATGGAGAGGCTTACACAGTGGTGGGTATCCTCCAACCGGGGATCGCCGATCGCGACATCTTTCAGATGGCTGTGCCACTTGTCTTCACGGCAGAAGAATTACATGAGGATAATCTGCCTCTTGTGGTCGCAGGTCGGATCCGGCCGGATTTCAGTGACGGGCAGGCTCAAGAAAGTATGGATGCGATCGCAGCGAACCTCAGGCTGAACGATCACAGCGATACGCCGGTCAAGGGGATAAGCATCAGGCCGCTCAAAGACTACATGGCATCCATGTCCAGCGATATGAAGCAGGCCCTTTGGTTGTTGCTTGGGGCAGTGGGGCTAGTGCTTCTGATTGCCTGTGCGAACGTGGCGAATTTGCTTCTCGCCAGGGGGGTGGCCCGGCAGAAGGACATTGCTGTGCGATGTGCGCTGGGAGCTACGCGAAGAGCAATCTTCCTCCAGATGTTTACAGAAAGCATTCTGCTCGCCGGAGCGGGCGGCCTGCTTGGAATTGGCCTTGGCTATACGATTCTGCGTGCGCTACTGGCATCGGTGCCCCGCTTCACGCTTCCATGGGAGGCTGATCCACGGCTTAGCCTTCCGGTCCTTTTGTTTAATCTCGGAGTGACGATACTTGCCGCCTTGATATTTGGCTGTATTCCGGCGTGGTGTGCTTCGCGGATCGATCCGGGCGATGCCCTCAGGAGCGGAGGAAGCGCGGGATCAGGGATTGGGTCGCATCGGCTGCAGCGAATGCTGGCGATTGGAGAATTATCGCTGGCCTTGGCGTTGCTCTCCGGAATGGGATTGGCACTGCATAGCTTTATCAACCTCATGCAGGTCGACGTGGGCGTCAGGATCGATCACGTCCTCACCTTCTACCTGAGTAATTCGAATCCACAATCGAAACCACCAAAGAATCTTGTCGCATACTACCGCCAGTTGCTTTCTAGCATTCAATCCGTTCCTGGCGTTTCGACAGCGTCGGTACAAACAGGGACGCCGCTCTTTCCAGCGCAACAAAAATCGATGCTTTGCGACATCGAGCCATCTACGCATGTGCGCGTGCTGGTCGGCTGGAATGGGCCGAAAGGATTGTCTTCCCCGAAGCGAAAACCCTAGCCGATTGTTCGGATGTGAGCCGAAGATATCCGCCGCCTGAGTTTCCTGCCATGCAGCCGCTGAGGATTGAAGACGCAGGTTATGTCAGCGACCCCTCGCCACGGGTTGAAGTTCTGTTCCGCCTGCCATCAGGCAGTCAGGCGAAAATCTCCTTTGGTCTGAGAGATGAGGGTGGCAGGCCGATGACCCGCTCGCTAGATTAATCGCGAATCGCAGTGATCTTTACCTTGATCCTTACAACTCGCCATTGAATGGCGAGTTCTCGACGGCAAGGGCTACCGCTTCGACAACGAGGGACGTGTCGCCGAGGTCCGGAATGTTGCGGATCTGAAACAGTAGTCTCACCTCTACTGGATTGATCGTGAACAGCGCGGCGCTCACTTGACTACCTTTGCCGACGAAGCCGCTGCCGAGCATACGCCCGCGAGGTTTTCAAAGGAGTGAGAACGAGTCGCGTCACGTTACCGGTTCGCGCGCGCCGTCGCCTAAGCCCGAACCCTTTGCAGTTGGCGCTCAGGTGAGGCTGCGTGTCTGTCCCGCTTGCGAGCCGGGTTATGTGCGCGGCATGCGGCTGGGGCCCTTCATATCATTTCAACCGGAGGCGCACTGATTACAGCGAGGGATTCAATTGCCGCCGGCGCTCGGTGGCCCTATTTCGACCGGCATATCCAGTGTGCCGAGGCGGTTGTTGTTCATATCGCTCACACCAAGACGCATGCGATAACGGCCGGGCTTGAGCACAAGTTTCTGCTGGAAGCGGATGCCGTCTTTGAGGACGCCAGCATAGGCGGTGGGATCGAGGTCGAGCCGGATTACGCCGGAGGTCTGCGGCGGGTTGTCGGGTTGAGTTGCAGCTCCGATCGGCGAATCGTTGAGCGCAATCAGCAATACAAGCAGCTTTGCATGGTGATGACCGGCAGCATCGGTGGAGAAGTTGACCCCTGCAGGATCGACGGTTGTTTCAACATAAGTTTCAGGATGTTGCGCGTCGGGCAGTTCGACCTTTCCCTTGAGCAACAGCAAGGTGGATTCGGGAGCGCCAGGTTGCAGGGCTGTGTTCAGTGCCTGTGCCGTGTCCGCATTGGTGATCTGGTCAGGAAAGGCGAAGTATCCGCGCCTATAGCTCATCGAATAGCCCGAGCGGCTCATTTCCACCTTGATTTGTCGGAACTTGCCGTTCCAGTCGTGATTCTGGGGGAGGTAGGCCAACGTGTAATAGTTGGAGCCATCTTCGATGGTGCGCCTGAGCGCTCCCGTCAGGTCATTCGAGCCGAAGACCGCCTCCCCGCCCGTCGTATAGGCAATGTCGTCCATGGCACCGCGCAGAGCCGAGCGGTTGGTGAACTGCTGGGCCACCGTGTCTCCCAGGGTGTGATTGGGGTTGCCTGAGCCGTACCCGCTGGTGATGCCAGAGCTTCCACTCAATGCAGCCATCGCCCCTCCCTGCACCTCGACGCCTACCCCACCGACCTCCAGCCCGATTGCGCTGATGGGATACACGGCGATCTGAGCGTCGGCGATCACCTTCGCTGTATCCGCCACTGCATTAAAATCTGGGGTGCGTGTTTCCGGTATGTTCAAGGTGCTGTACTGCAGCGGAGCGGTGATGTTGTATTGTGACTGCTGACTGAGGCTGAAGGGAAAGCTTCCCGAGAGCCAGAAGAGGTTCTTGCGGCCGGGATAGCCGGCGGCAGCGTGGGAGATCTCGGCAAATGCCATCAAGGTGATTCGCTGTCGAATCTCCGCTGTCTGCTCGTTTTCAAAGGTCATCTCATTAGCCAGCGCCTGGATCGACTGGCCGGGGTCGCGGCCGCCGAGACCTTTCCACATGATGCCGAGGTTGTCAATGTCGCGCTGCTGCTCGGCGTCGGACTGATAAAGCCGCATGTTCTTCGGGTTGATCATCTTTGCCGCAGCGACGAGGAGATCGGAGCTTCCCGTAAAGCTTTGAAACATGTGCAACTGATCGGAAAGGACAAACAGGGCCACCTGTTGCCCAGGAGGCAGAGCCTTCAGAAAGGCGAGCATCTGCTTGCGCGCATACTGCTGGTCCGCTGGGGCAGTATTCACCAGATCGAACAGCATCATGTTGACCGAGCCGACCGGGCCACGATCGGGTACGTTCGAGAAGACGTTCTTCGCAACGGGCGGCGCGGCTGGATGAGGTGCGCCGATCTCGTAGGTGTGTGCGGCGAAGAAGTCGATCTGCTGCGGCTTGCCGTCTTCGAGGACTTTGAAGTCATTCTGTGTGAGCCCGCGAACAAGATGGCCGGAGGAATCGTGTACCACAACATCGACGTAGACGATGCGCGTGGTGACATGAAGGGTGTTGTCGGACGCGGGTGGCGCGGTTTGCGCAATAGCTAGTACAGGGGAGAGCAGAACGGCGAGCAGACGGCGAAGTTGGGATGTGAGCATGATCCTCTTTGTGTTGCGGACGCGGAAATGAGCCGGTCCGCGTGGAACTGAATGCTACCGCAGGCGAATAGCTTCAGGGAATGGACGCTTGCAAATATCGATAGGCTCCATCTCATTGCATTGAGACTATTAAGATCGAGCGAAACGTCTTTACGGGCTGGGTTGCCTCGCTATGAGAGCTCCTTCGCCCAAGGCCGTTGCAGTTCTGATGTAGGAATGGCGATCGCGAACTGTAGCCTTTGTCACGCCCAGACAGGGAAACGACGGGACGACAACGATCCGGGTCGACACTTCACGAAGGCAATGTCGGGCTCACGAAAGCCGAGGAAGCCTGGGTTCCATTCCGCGTTGCTGTGTTGATCACAAACCGGGAATCGAACCCACAAGCTCCGGCTTAGAAGGCCCAGCCGGGCGATTCCCACCAATTACTCGATTTTGGAAAAGCCTACTCTGTTCAATGAGTTGCGGCATTTTTCTGCTTCGAGCATTTACCCTGATTTAGCCTCGTTTTGCCTCAGGGGTCCCCACAAAATCCCCCACAGTCCAATGGGCCGCTTGTTCTTCCCAGTGCACGATAGAGCCGTTCTTACCCACAGCCCAGCCGGACCGCGACGTCGGAAACGACACAGACATCAGATCCTCGTCGGTCTCGACAGTCTGCGGTATCCACGTCTCTCCCGCGTCTTTTGTGTGGAGGATCGTGCCCTCATACCCCACTGCCCAGCCTGAGACGGACGACACAAAGGTTACGCTCGTCAGCTTTGCGCCTGCGCCGCTGGTCTGCTTCCTCCACGTCTCTCCCGCGTCCTCCGTGTGCAGAATTGTGCCCTCCGCCCCCACCGCCCAACCCGACGATGGCGTTGCGAAGGTAACGCATAGCAGATGCATATCGGTGCCACTGATCCGTCGTATCCAGGTGCTGCCTCCATCCTTGGTCTGCAGGCAGATACCCTCGCAGCCCACCGCGCAACCTGACTGTGGTCCTGAAAAGCCCAGGGAAAATAGAGCTTCTTCGGTGTTGCTGACCTGCTTTCTCCAGTTCTCTCCAGCGTCACTCGTGTGCCGTATCGTGCCTCGAAAACCCACCGCCCAGCCATAGTACGGCGTAACAAAAGCGACGGATGCCAGGTCCAGGTTCGTATCGCCGGCCTGCTGCGTCCACGTCCGCCCGCCGTTTCTGGTGTGCAGAATCATGCCGTTGGCGCCCGTAGCCCATCCCCGTTGCGGCGCCTGGAAGGTTATCCAATAAAGTGTTGAGCGAATGTTACTAGCTTGCTTGCACCAATTGGCGCCCCCATCCTCGGTGTGCAGGATCGTACCCGTTGGGCCAACCGCCCAGCCCAATTGCTCTGTCGGAAAAGCTACGGAGAACAGGTGTTCGTCGGTTCCGCTCACTTGCTTTTTCCAGCTACCCTGCGTTCCAGGTGATGTACTGTGGCCCAAAGCAATGCTTGGGTCGGATATTCCTTGCTGCACGGTACTGGCGGACTGCTCGAGCAGTTCTATGTGAGAGGCGTTGAGCAGCGTTTTCAGCGCCAGACCATAATCGCCTCTGAAATCTACGAATTGAAAAGGTCGTAGCCGGAACGGAATTTTGCAGTCCCGATAGAGCACCGGAATAACGGTCTTGCCTTCATCAAGAGCAAAGCCAACCTCAGCCCTGACGGCCTGGGAACCAACGGATGACGGAGATAGAACGACCAGAACGCGAGGACAGTTAGTCAGAGCGCCCTCAACAGCGTGCTCCCAGTTTTCACCCGGAGCGATATCGAGTTGATCCAGCCAGGCCGCCGCTCCTGCCGCCTTCAGATCTTCTGCAAGTTTCAGCGCAAACTCGGAATCCTCGCGCGAGTAGCTGATGAACGCCGTTTGTGGCTCGCTTGCCACGGGGCCACCTCCTCAACCAGACGGAAACTGGTCGAAGGAATAGTAGCGGATATGCACTCGCAAGTCGCCAAACGAGATTTCAAGGTGAGAAGGCCGGGTCCCTCTCCGCCCTCAACTAGATCATAGAAGGGCGGCGTCCTCCACGCCAACACGGCTTCCCGCTACAAGAGCCGCCTGAACGCGAGCGTCAAGGCCCGGCGACCAAGAAGTCCGCCTAAGTTATTCCTGGAAAAACACCTAAGGCCGGGATCCGTCCCGGCCTTTTGCGGTTGTTAGATCACTCTTCCCGTGTGGCTGAGCGGTGGGTTGGCAGCTGCCTCTGCCGTGACAGGGCACAGGAAACCGGTAACTTATAGAAAATAAGCGCAATGGATGGCTCCTTTTGGCGCTTTAGGACACGAATGGTAACCGTTATTGTGCCCTTATTGTGCCTGCGACCTCTGCCCCATTGACCTCTGCCCCATTGACCTCTGCCCGGTGCATTGCTCGTCGCGAATGATTCTCACAATCGGTTTCATCCTGCGACCTTCGCTCATCTCCAGAAGTTTGCCCGATGGCGGCGGGAATTTGATCAAAGTTTTCCCGTGCTTAATTAACCACAGGCGCCTGCTTGTCCTCCGGGCGAACGGAGCCTCCCTCAGCGAGCTTTTTCATATTTCGGAGCATCTTTTCGAAAAGCAGATGGTAGATGTTGATCTGCTTTTGGCGGGCGGCATCGTTTGGATTGGCGACGATTCGCTCAATTGGCCGAACTAGGCGCTGAATTTTGACCGGTCCGCGTGAGCGTGTGTTTGGCAAGGCTTAGGATGCATTTTTGAGTTGCACTCCGAGTGCACTAAATGCCGACCGTTCACAAGTGCGCGCACGCACCTGCGATTCCCCGACCGTATCGAGATCACCGTTGTGTCCGACTTGGGGTGAAAGGCCCGACCCGATCAATACCTCGTATACCAGTCCGGCATCTTGGAGAAGCGGTCTTCAATCTGGCGGATCACAGCTTCTGACAGCAAAAACTCTTGGCTAGTCACGTTTGCGTACGCCCGCAGAAAACTCCCTTGGTCCTGAAACTCGCCCACCGACCCCTTGCGTCCCGACACCGTGCGGTCCATGTCCCGCACCCGCGCAGCGATCTCCTCTGCCGTCCACTCGCGAAATTTTCCCTGGGATAAATCTGTCGTCGGCGCCGAATGCACATCACCCGGGCGCTTAACCGCGATGCGCTCTCCCTTCCCCAACCACGCTCGCTCATACGCCGCGATGCTCGCCCGCGCCCACTGTCGGTATGCCATCATCACCTCCGGGCGCGAAATGCACACTAGCACCTCGCCCGTCTCCTTCGACCGTGGCGGCGCCAGGTCCACCATCGTCTGGCAGCATTGCTCGAAGATCTGCTTCAATCCCTCCGGCCCGTACCGCGCTTTCCCCTCCGCGGCGCTGTCGGCGCGGTTATAGCCGGACGGCAAATCCTGCGTGGCCCGAAACAGATCGGCAATCTCCTCGCGTGTGGCGCCATCCTTCGCCAAGTCCCACATGTACTTTAGCCCTTGTCCTGCCTGCTTGATGGCGACGAACCCGGGTAAATAGTGCGCTGCCTGGTTGCCGCCCATAGCCTGAAAATCTTGCGGCACACGCAGTGAGCCTGGCGATACTTCCACCCGCGCCCCTTTCGCAATCAGTCCGGCTGCACGCATCACGCTCAGATAGCAGAGCACCTTCGCCACTAGGTTGTTGCGCCACATCGCGTGTCCCCACGCAATCTGCAGTTCGCCCCGCTCCTGTTCATCGGCGATCGTCCGAGGACGATCGCCCGCGTGCGCAATATCTCTCGCTAATGCCATAGATCCGCCCTTCGCCAGAGATTCTGAACCACGACCGTTCGTTTCGCAACACCCATTGCATCTGCTCCGCTCCAACCGCAGTTGATCCATCCTCCGCGGACCTCCGGGAATATGGGTCTGTGGTACTCCCAACTGGCCGTAATGGACCGTGGGCAAGCGGGGATTTTTGTATCGGCGCTGACAGATGGGCTAATCGATTGAGTCTCACGGTCAAGGCGTAGGTTTTCGAACCCCGACCCTCTGCTCTCAAAGCGGGCTTGCGCGCTCGGCGTAAACCCTGCATTTTGTGCGTTAAGTGCAAGTAAATCAGGCTTATACGCTCTACACGCAACGCCGTAATTAGCCCGATTTAACCCTCTAAAACCCTATATAGCTACCGTACGAATCCACGTACGCAAATTTGGAGCCCGACTCGAAGCCCGCGAAGGAAGATTCGGTACAGGGCTCAGCCAGGCCGAAAAAGAAAACGAGGATATAAATTCCGATGACGCATATCACCAGCCACTTTCGAAGTGGTCGAACTCCGATTACTATTCAACTCGCGAGGACGATACCAAATGGCTGAGAGCGAAACTCGAAAAAGCTACCCGATGTTGCCTACATCTCATTGGTGGGCTCTCCGCAAAAAATTTAGACAAAGTCTGCCTGGCATCGTCACTGACAGCTATCTGGCAACTGTTTTGAACATGGGCATTAAGTCTGCGCGAGCTAACGTGTTGCCTTTCCTAAAGACTCTCGGAATCATCGATTCCGAAGGAAGGCCGACGCAGCGCGCTACCCTTTGGAGAGACGACGAACATTACGCGGAGGTTTGTAAGGCAATTCTTGAAGAGGTCTACCCTTCAGAATTGCGCGACGCTGTAACCGCTCCAGTCGAACCTGCCAAAGCTCGACGTTGGTTTGCCCATCAGACGCACGTCGGGGAAGCAGCTGCCAATCGGATGGTCGCCATGTATAGCGTACTTGTCGAGTCTGACCCGACCAAGCAGCCCGATGTAGATAAGAAGGCCGTTCAAAAGAAGGCTGCGGCTCCCGTAAAGAAAGCGAGCAACCTACATCCATCTGCGAAGAAATTCAAAGCAAGTCTCGCAGCAGATTCTGCGAAGATAAGCGATCAGGGTGAAATCTCCGAAGGCAATTCGGGAGATCAGCTTCAAAGAAGACGTTCATTGGATCGTGGTCCAGAAGTAAACATAAACCTTCAAATCCACATCTCAGCCGATGCATCGGCAGATCAGATTGACCAAATTTTTGCGAGCATGTCAAAACATCTCTATAAGCATGGCTAATCCAGATGCTATCCGCGAGAATCACCAAGAGATCATAGAACTGGTCAAGAGGTTGGCGGCGGACGCTCCCCGCAACTTTCTTCCACCTTCAGAGGGTACCCGGCCTAAAAGCGAGCATGTTCTCGCATTTTCGCATGTTCGCGGAACTCGCGGGTACATTGAACGAGTCGTTAATCAGATAAACGGCTGCTATGAGACAGGATGGTTTGATGGATGCGCCGTGATGATGCGTCGTCTTATTGAAACACTAATAATCGAGTGTTTCGAAAAGGAGAGAATTGCTGACAAGATTAAAGATCCCCGCTCGGGAGAATTTCTCTATCTCAAAGACCTGATTGACAGGCTTCTTCAAGAAACGAGTTGGAACTTGGGAAGAAATACAAAGCAAGCGTTACCGAAGCTCAAAAACGTCGGGGACCAGTCTGCACACAGTAGACGTTATAACGCTAGTCGAGAAGACATCGACAAGCTCACGAATGATTTTCGCGGGGTTTGTCAGGAGTTGATTTACCTCGCTGGACTCAAATGAGATTTCCCGAATGAGCTGACTATCGCTGCGGGCTTGGTGGAAGCGGTTGTGGATTCAGCGCCCCGATCTTGCCCGCGATTAAATGCAGGGCGTCGCAAGCATTATGGAAGCCGATGACCTGATAGTGAAGCGCATTCACTGTCGCGCGCATAAATTCGTGCTCTCTCTCGGTCGTAAACCCCGGGCGATGAATAATCGCATCCAACTTCTCCGCATGCTTTGCATTGGCAAGCTTTGCGATAGATTCCCCAAGAGCCCGAAGCTCGCGCTCAAGTTCCTGAATGTCGTGTGTCATAGTGTCCACCTTAGTAAAAATGTTGGAATCAAAGGCCGTCCGCTTTATACGCCTTCGTGACCAGGGTAGCGGCGATTTCTGCGAGGCCGGTCCGCAAGCCGCCGGATTGGACCGTCGTATTCGCGTAAACGGTGAGCAGAGTAGCCAGGTCTAATGCGATGGCGGAGGGGCTGGGCCACGGCGCTGGAACAAGCGGGAAAGTGGCGCTGCAGAGGTCGTCCACGACATTCTTGATGGTTAGGTCCGCGCGATGGGCGAGCTGACTCTTCAACGGATCGGCCACGCTGACAGCAATCTCCTTCACTGCTGCCGCCTGCACACAAACCCTCGCAGCTCTCAAGAGCCTTGGGTTAGCGTTACTGCGAATCGCAGTTGAGAACCCCGGTAGGTTTGTATTTAGAGCCATTATTCTTTCCCTTCCTCTGCCTCTGCAGTGTTGAATACATTACCCGTGTCGGCCGCGTCAATGACAATCAGTCCTCGCTCGCAGATTCGCTACCCGACTCGCCCGCGCTCGACGCACTCGGGGGCGACTCACCACTCCCGCTCGAGCTGCCCTCACCCGCGTCGCCCTCACCCGCGTCGCCCTCACCTGCGTCGCCTGACACGCCCGAATCGCCCGAATCGCCCGAATCGCCCAAATCACCCAGGCTGCCCAAATCGCCCAAGCTGCCCAAATCGCCCAAATCGCCCAAGTCGCCCAAATCACCCAAGCTGCCCAAATCGCCCAAGCTGCCCAAGCTGCCAAAGTCGCCGCCACCGCCGCCACCGGAATCCCCGATGTCGGTCGTGCTATCGGAGATGATATTGCCATTAGCGTCGATGACAATGATTTGCTGGGTGCCGTCGCCATCAGAGTTGGTTGTGGTAATAGTTATGGTTGTGGAAGTACCGCCGACGTGGTTGACGACGCTCACCCGGGACGTGTTGCCTTCCGAATCCGTGCTACTTGTGACAGAATTCCCGCCGAAATAGATTTCGGTGTTCGTGACGGTCAACACGTTGCCTGCCGCATCCGTCGTAACGCTAACGATTGTAGATTCGGTGGAGTACTGACCAGATTCGGGGTAAGTTGTGGTCGTCGTCGTCGTCGTTGTGGGAGCGGGATTCGGATTGTTAAATGTGGGCTCTGGGTAAGTTGTGGTCGTCGTGACCGATACGCTGGAGGGGCCGGGGAGGGGGGGGAAGTCCCCGAAGCCTAAGACAGCATTTAGGCTTGCGTCGTAGACGAAACTTGGATCGATCTGAAAGATTTTGGCGTCACCGAGCACTCTTTCAGCCATTGCTATGCCTATCTAGCTCGATTTTGTGAGCTCATGAGCTGTTTGTTCATGGGGATGAAGCGGTATTCTATTCACTCAGATCGCAAACCCCGGTCCGGCCGATTCCCAACGGGTAAGAATGATTCGATCAAACAGAGTCGGGCCTATCCGTCAGGCACGCAGACGAGATTATATGCCCCTTCTGCCGATTGTTAGCAACAAATCTGCGCCTAGGCGCTCACCTAGGGCAGATAGATCCTCACTAGGGCGTGTTAACACTATTTCAATCTAACTCGTGTAAGTCGATATAGATGGAAATTACCGAGGAACAATACGCACGGATCAAAGACAGCCTGCCGGTACAGCGGGGCAACGTAAGTTTAACCAA
>JBAVYX010000033.1:0-5680 GCA_049588475.1 Silvibacterium sp.
ACGGAGATATTCCGAAACTCGTGACAGGCCGCGCCGTGCGGGAGGGGCTTAGACAGATTGCCCGTCGTCCCTTTCGGGTGGTTCCCTATTTCGATCCAGGGCCGTGGGGGGGCCATTGGATGGAGCAGGTATGTGGTCTTCCCACGGGGATGCCGAATTATGCTTGGTGTTTCGACTGCGTGCCCGAGGAAAACAGTTTGCTGCTTTCTTTCGGAGGGACATGCGTCGAGATTCCAGCAATGAACCTCACTCTTCTCTATCCGCGCGAGTTATTGGGCGACGCGGTGTTTTCTCGATTCGGCGCCGAATTCCCGATTCGTTTCGATTTCCTGGACACAATGGGCGGTGGAAACCTTTCGCTTCAGGTTCACCCGAAAACCCAATTTATCCGTGAACACTTCGGCATGCAATACACGCAGGATGAGAGCTACTATTTGCTCGATGCCGGCGACGATGCCAGCGTATATCTCGGTCTTAAGACTCATACTGACAGGAAGGCGATGATCCGGGACTTGAAGACAGCTCAAGACGGCGGTGTGTCGTTCATCTCTGAGCGATACGTAAACCGTTTCTCGGCCAGAAAGCACGACCATTTTCTGATCCCGGCGGGCACCATCCATTGCTCGGGCAGAAATTCCATGGTTCTTGAGATCAGCGCAACCCCATATATTTTCACATTCAAGTTGTGGGACTGGGGCCGGCTCGGCTTGGACGGCATGCCAAGACCGATTCATCTGGAACACGGCCTGGCAAACATCGTTTGGAATCGTGATACGGAATGGGTTGGGAAAAACCTGATCAATCGGATCGAACCGATGGAGGAGGGCCCGGGTTGGCGCGAGGAGCGCACTGGGCTCCACGAATTGGAATTTATTGAAACGCGCAGGCACTGGTTTACGAGTCCAACGCCTCACAATACGTTGGACACAGTCAATGTTCTCAACCTCGTTGAAGGTGAGGAAGCTATCGTCGAAAGCCCGACGGGCGCCTTCGATCCATTCGTTGTTCACTATGCAGAAACTTTCATTATTCCGGCTGCAGTTGGCAGATATCGAATTACGCCAATCGGCCGTTCGCTCAGAAAGACCTGTGCAACGATCAAAGCATTTGTTCGCAACGGGTGGTCTCACGTCGAATCGCTCGCAGAGAGATCATCAACGGCGTAAGGTTCCAGACTTTGGAGCCAAATGTAGCCTCCTACTCAGATCGTCGTAGGCTACATAACAACCACTCGATCTGCACTCTTCCTCTTAGAGAACGATTGCGTATGGAGTTCTGCGGCACGAAAAAAATGAATTATAGATTGTTCCCCGGTCGCCTATAAACCTTCCAGCTCTCGCTCTGCTTACATGGTCGGAAGATTCTCCGATAGCAGGGGAACTGCTCCCAGCAACGCAGCGTTTCCGCCCAGCATTGCCGCACACACTCGAGGTCTTCCCCACCTCGTCCATGCGTGCGTTCCCACATGTTCCTCGACGAATGACAGAATGACATCAGCGCTTTGCATGACGCCTCCTCCGAATACAACCACCTCCGGGTCGTAGGCGTGGATGAGCGCAACCGCGTTAACCGCCCAAATGTTCAAACAATGCTGCTGGACTGCGCTGGCGACTGCATCTCCCTTTCGAGCGTCGGCGAAAAGCGTCTGAAAATCGATCTGCGCTGCACTGGCAAGGCTGGATTTGTCGAATCCCGGTGTCTCACGCACTATCAGGGGCAATGACCAGCCTGACGCTTCCGCTTCTGCGCACCCAACGTTGCCGCACGCGCATTTGCGCCCCCGATAGTTCACCGGCATGTGGCCTCCGAGGCATGCGGCTTGGGCATGGGTGCCCCGGACCAATTTGCCCAGCATCATCGCGGCGCCGCCGATTCCGGTGCCGAGCGTGATCATAACGATGTCTTGCACGCCGCGAACTGCCCCGGCGTATGCTTCGCCAAGCAAAGCCATCCGAGCATCATTCTCTATCCGAAGGCTAAGTCCGAATTGCTCAATTGCCCATTTCCCAAGATCGAGATGAATGGCATCTTCATATTTCTTCAGTGCGGAGAGAATGCGACCGCTCCGCACATCCACTATTCCCGGAAACCCGATTGCAATGCCGTCACACTCCTCCGCAGTTACGCCACTGTCTTTCAAGAGCGTCCTGAGCACCTCCGTGATGCAAGGCAGAAGCGATTCGAGCGATCTCGCTTGCTCCGAATCGAGCGACGCTGAACCAAGTAACTCATTGTCCCGGACGACTCCACAGCCAATATGTGTACCACCCATGTCAAGGGAGAGAGCGAGCATCTAAGTGAACTCCAGCTTTGGAATCAGCGCAAGTAACGGGTTGAGCCAGCTAGGATAAAAATCGCGAGCACGAGCACGGTCACGCCGCTCCACTGGATGCGGATAGGGAGCGCTCCGCCATCTTTCCATTCGCCGGTGAACATGCCCAATATAGTCGCAGTGATCACAATCAGCGACATGAATAAGGGCCATCCAAGGATCGGACCCCAGGTCCCTAGTTGGCTCGCTGCCAGTCCATAAAGCAGGGTGCTTCCAAACCAGAGGACGGCCATCATCGCCGCCAGTGCCCAATGTGAACGCCCCACTCGGTACTTAGATCCGGAACGATTCCGTTTCATCAGCCAGGCACAATACACAACATTCGGAACTGCACCGGCAAGCATCAGCGGCAGCCAAACCGCGTTGATCCCGTTGAGCTCGCTTGCGCCAAAAGAGCGAGCTACTTCAACCAACGGTGTCCCGAAAGCAACCCCGAAATTCATGAGCGATGCGCAAAGACCGCACAGAATAGCAAGCAGCAGTCCGCGCGAGGTCCGTGCTTGGGAGGAAGTAGACTGGCCGCTCGGTCTCTCTCGCATCCTTCCGGCCGCGGCACAGAGCATCACGCCCAACAGGATGAGAGCAACTGAGCCAAGCACCGCATAGCCTGCCGTGCTGTTGAGGGATTCTCGGTGCAGAGACACCATCGGGATCAGGCTGCCTATCGCCGCAGATGTTCCTAAGACGATAGAAAATGCGAGTGTAATCCCGATCATATCCACGGCAAGACCGAAAAACACCTGCGCTACTCCCCAGCCCGCGCCGAATCCACAGACTTCGAGAATTATGTCCGGCGACGCCGAGCGGTAAACCATCCACAGATTCGGGATGGTTACGAGCGCGGCGGCAAGAGGCAGAACCACGAGCGCGAAAACTGTCCAGACGAGCCAGGTGTTCTCCCAGGCCCATTTGCGGGCGTACTTCATCGGCATCGTGAAGCTGGCGTTTGTAACACCGGCAATGATGAGGGTTGCGATCCCGCACGACGTACTGCTCATGAATTGCTTCCTTCCGCTCACCTTTAGTCGCTACCGGTGTGAAACCTTTCTTGTTGATTACGCCCAAGTCAACGGCCGAAATTTTCAAGGACGCGCCCCAAAGCGAACATCGCGCGTGATAATTGGAACCAAATTGTATCATTTATCGTAAGCGAATACCGTAATATCGCGCATAACATGCGATTATTATCATCATTATGTTCAACTATAAGGCTGCGCCACCTTGAGCAGCTTGAGTATGGATATCCGGCTTTAAAAAGCCTCCCGCGCACTGTCCGTCGCCGGACAGACCACAGAAATTTGCGGCGTTTCGTTCTTAGCATTTCCTCTTTCTGATCTCATTGTGATTCTTTTCCGCTCTTTCGAGCATGTCTGACGGCTGTACGCGCACGGACATGTTATTGTAGAGTGCAACAACTGCACGAATCGCCTTGTTTGGCGAGGGAATATGCCCGCAAAGACCGACAACCTGATTGCACGGCATGAATACATCCTTCAGCACTTGCAGGCGACAGGCACCATTGCTATCGAAGAACTCTGCACGACGCTCGGAGCATCGATCGCCACCATTCGCCGAGATTTAGAAGACCTCGAAAGCCGATCTTTGCTCAGGCGCACACGCGGCGGCGCAGTACCAATAGGACCACTGTTCTACGAGCCGTTTCGGAATGACACTTCTTTCCAGGACAAAATAAACAGCTTTGCCGAAGAAAAGCGCCGGATTGCGCTGACCGCAGCCGGTCTTGTTAGCACGGGACAAACCGTTGCCTTAACCGGCGGCACCACAACAACCGAAGTGGTTCGGAGCCTTAAGCTGCTCAGCGACATTTCCATCATCACAAATACCGTAAATGTGGCAATGGAATTGAGTAACAGGAAGGACATCGAGGTGATAGTGACGGGAGGGCACCTCCGCGGAAGTTGGTTCACTCTCGTGGGACCGCTCGCGACCGCCTCGGCCGAGATGCTTTTCTCCGATATCATGTTCATCGGCGTCGACGGCATCGATGCAAAGAAAGGCTTGACCTGCACGAATCCTTCCGAAGCCGAGGTCCTGCGGAAACTTGTGCACAATGCCAAAGTGAAGGTCGTGGTAGCTGATCACAGCAAACTCGGGTCGGTCAGCAAGTATCTGCTCTGTCCAACAAAGGGAATAGACAAGTTGATTACCGATACGGGCGCGTCTGTTTCTGCAATTGCGTCCTTCGAAAGACTCGGAATTGACGTCATCCGGGCTTGAAGTCGATTGCAGCCGGGCCTATGTATTCAGAGCTTCAATGCGCAGGGTAAGCAATTCCCAAGCGGGTACCTCCACCTGTGTACCGAGTTGTTCAAGCGGTCGCTCGCGGAGGTCGCTACGCCAAACCTTGATAGGTGTGTCATCTGTCCACGTCAGGTTAGCTTTACGGCTCTCTCCCGCGGCGCCGAAAAGCCGGACAATCCACGCACTGCCGTCTGCACTTCGCTTGCATTCCTGCAGAAGAACATCTTGCTGATCTATCCGAAGCTTCAGGGCCGTTCGAGATCGCTGCCCTTGGGCCGAAACAATAAGGGGTTGTGACATGCCCATCGCAAATCGGCTGGCAGCTGCAGGGTCGTAGCCGGCATGCGGATGAAGCGCATACCGAAACTCGATGAGTCCATCCTGATACGCGCGGTAATTCGTTCACCAATGATTGTTCATGACCCAGGAATAAAACTTCTGCGTGGGCTCAATATGCTTACGCCAGATCTCAGGATGGGTTTGCGAGCCCAGCATGGTGGCCGAAAGAGAGCCGATTTCAACCAGAGGTGCGTCAAGTGTCGCACAGGTGATGCCGTATTCCGCATTTGCTACATCGATCCACCGGCCCACAGGCAACCAGTTCTTGCAGGATCCCGGAAGTTGATCAATCTCAGGACGCATTACTGCAAGAGGAACATCGATGTGAATCTGACCGTTTTCAATAGCAAACGGAAAGGCAAATTGCACGCTTTCTTTGGACCCATGTTGAGCAAATTCTACGGCTGCTGCATCTTTGCCCGGGTGCGGATTTAGGGGTGCACCTTTCTTATTTACGGTGTTGGATAGTTCAATCCAACCAATATTAGCCTTCAATCGTACGCGACGAACAAGGTCCAAACATCCCGGCGCGAAAGACTCGATACGGATCGTGGCAACGAGGGGACCGGGGTCCTCGACTGCGATGCGCACAGGCCCGCTCGTGCTCACCTTAGATGTGTCTCTGCCTTCGAGAAATAAGTACTTATTTACTGCCTCGTCTAAGCTGGTGTCCACAAGGTTGTGCTTATTCCCCTTGAACATTAGCTCAACGATGTTGCCGTTCTTGTTGTCGACTTTCGCCCGCAC
>JBAVYX010000034.1:0-19497 GCA_049588475.1 Silvibacterium sp.
CCCTATCGCTTTCCACTAGAGCGTGAGATCGGAAGCAAGTACCTTGTTGACCAGCATCCCGTTGCAGGAACTCAAAATCTTGAACATTAAGACTTCTAGCGAAGTGTAACAAATCTTTGTCAAGGACACACAAAAGGAACGCTGGACGGGCAATCGCAGGAAAGTTATTTGAGGTTGCGGGGGCTCTCGCTGTGGAGCGACCAAACACTCGCCGTGCAAGCGCTGCGGAAAACAGATTCCGGCTCATGTCACCGAGTGTGCTGGCGGGAACTTTGTTATTGGTGGAGGCGGCGGGCATTCCGCCGGGTTTTTAGGTCGAAAACTGTACCAAAACTGTACCAAGTAAAAGGCTTCCGGCATTTTTGTAAGCAATTGAAAGCAAGTAAGTTGTTCGAGTATTCGCCAATCACCCGTGTCATTGTTCCAGCGCCTGGAGAACAACCATGGCAATTGTCCCCAACAGAAACGTAAACACAAGTACGACACCAACGCCGAAAACCACAGCCACAAATTTATTTCTATCTTGTTTTTCATTGCGGTTCTTGCGGCCGTTTGTCATTCGTCCAGAGGCATACCGGCCAGCTGCCTTGTGTACTCGTGTCGTTGACATAGAGCTAGTTCTCAAACTCGTGCTCCGGAATTGGCAGAACGTCTTTCTCCCTTGCAATCCAGACGTAGAGCGTGGGCAACAGGAAGATGCTCATGATGAGTGCAGCGATCAGGCCGCCGACGATCACTATGGCAAATGGTCGCTGCGAGTCAGATCCGATGCCGTGAGACATTGCCGCCGGAAGCAGTCCAAACGTCGCGACCAGCATCGTCATCATGATGGGGCGCAACCGCAGCACCGCGCCCTCTACAGCGGATTCCTCAATGGAATACCCGCGCACGCGCAGCTGATTGATGTATTCCAGCATGATGACGCCGGTCTGCACGCAGACGCCAAAGAGAGCGAGGAATCCCACGGCCGACGAGACGCTGAAGTGCGTTCCTGTCGCCAGTAGTGCCAGCAGTCCACCGATGGGCGCCATCGCTACACTGGCAAGAATCAGCAGCGTCCACTTGAATGACTTGAACATGGTGTACAGGATGATGAAGATCAGGAGTAAGGTTAACGGTACGATGATGAACATTCGTGCCTCCGCTCGTTTTTCGCTTTCGTACTCGCCTTCCCAATTAATGCGATACCCGCGCGGCAGCTTTACCTGTTTATTGACCTTCTCGATAGCCTCTTCCACAGCACCGCCCAGATCGCGCCCGCGCACGCTGTACTTAATCGCGACATAGCGCTGATTTCCCTCGCGATAAATCTCCGAGCCCTCGTCCTTTTCCGCGACCTTGCACAGCTGATCGAGCGAAACGCGCTCGCCCGAGGGCGATAACAAGCGAATGTTCCTAATAGCTTCCTGAGTGTTGCGGTATTGAGGGAGATAGCGCATCGTGAGGTCATAGCTCGCCTCGCCTATCAGTACTTGACTGAGCGCGTTACCTCCGACGGCAGTCTGGATCGCGTCTTGCACATCGGCCACATTGATTTGGAACCGCGCGGCCTGAGCACGGTCCACCACAAAGTTCAGGTTAGGCTGGCCTGTAACCTGGAGGACTCCGAGGTCAGTAATTCCCCTGACTTGACTCATAATGCCTGCGACCTCTGCCGCTTTATCTTCGAGCTGATGCAGATCGTCGCCATATACCTTGGTGGCAAGTTCGCCCTTGACGCCGCTAACCGCTTCCTCCATGTTGTCCTCGATCGGCTGCGAGAAGCCCCAGATCACTCCAGGGAGTTTTTTCGAGAGCTGGTCGTTCATGGCGGCGATCAGTTCTTCTTTGTCCTCATGAAATATCGGACGCCACTGATCCTTGGGCTTTAAGTCGACGAAGAACTCCGTGTTGAAAAAGCCGGTGTGGTCGGTCCCGTCATCCGGGCGTCCAGTTTGACTGGTGCACTGGGTTACTTCAGGAAAGGAGCAAAGCAGAATTCTGGCTTCGTTGGCGACCCGTGTGCCTTCGCTGGGCCCTGCGCTTTGAGCAAGCGTGCCGCGCACCCACAACGCGCCTTCATCCAGGTGCGGCAGGAATTCAGAGCCTATTACGCCTCCTAGGGCGAGATAGCTCGCGAGACAAAGGGCCGCGAGGGCAACGCCGACGGTCACGTATCGGTGCGCGACAGCCCAGGTGACGCTCTTGCGGTAACGCGCAGTAAACCACTCCATGGCCGGGTTCTTCCATTCCTTCGCACCCCTGTAAAAGAGGAAGCTGGCCAGCACGGGCGCAATGACGATGGAAAAAATCAGAGCGCCCAACAAAGCAAAAGCCACGGTCCAGGCCATGGGCTTAAATAAGCGTCCTTCCACGGCTTGCAGAGTGAAGATGGGCAAGTAGGCGGTGATGATGATCAGGATCGCGAAGAAAACCGGCCGCTGCACCTCATGGGCGGCATCCCGGATCTTCTCAGCAGGTGTTATCGTTCCATTGCCCTTGCGATTCAGATGGCGGACAATATTTTCCACCATCACCACCGCCCCATCGACCACCATGCCGAAGTCCAGAGCGCCCAGCGAAAGCAGATTAGCCGGAACACCCTTCAGATCCAAGCAAATGGACGCGAACAACAGGGAAAACGGGATAGTAAGCGCCACAATCAAGGCGCCGCGCACATTGCCGAGGAACAGAAAGAGAATAATGACGACCAGGACGATGCCCTCGGTCAAGTTGTGCAGGACCGTATGGGTGGTGAAGTGCATCAGGTTGCTTCGATCGATGAAGGGGACCAGTTTCACGCCCTTCGGTAGTATGAGATTGTTGAGTTCCTGTACCTTCTTATGGATGCCTTCGAGCACCGGCTCCGCATCGGTACCCTTCTGCAGAAGCGCGATACCGGAAACCACATCGTCGTTGTCGATGATTTTTCCATCCTCACGGTGGTAAGCGCGGCCAAACTGGCCGAGCCGTATCTTCGGACCCTGTGAGACAACAGCAATGTCTTTCACCCGCAAGGCGGTACCGTTCCTAGTCGTAATGACCGTGTTCTCGATATCCTGGATGGTTCGGACCAGACCCACTTGCCGGACGTTGATCTGTTGCAGACCGGCCTCGATAAAGCTGCCGCCTCCATTTGCGTTGTTGTTCGTGAGCTGCTGTTCTACTTGTGCGATGCTGAGTCCATAGGAAACCAGCTTGTCCGGGTCGATGCGGACTTGATATTCACGCGTCGGGCCGCCAAAAGGGTTGGTGTCCACAACGCCGGGCACCGATTTTAGATTTTTCTCAATGACCCAGTCTTCGAGTGACTTCAGCTCCATCACGTCGTACTGAGGATTCCTGCTTTCCAGCGTGTAGAAATAAATCTGTCCCACCGGGCTCCAGTCCGTGCCCATCTGCGGAACAACAGTCGCCGGCAAAGTAACCTGGGAAAGCCGTTCCAGAACGTGCGCGCGGTTCTCGAAATTCGTGGTTTCCTCGCCGAAAACCATTTCCACCGTCGAGAGCCCGAAAATCGACCACGAGCGGACGTGGATCATTCCTGGAATGCCATTCATCTGGATTTCGATAGGTATGGTTACCTGTTGCTCAATCTGCTCGGCGGCGATGCCAGGCCACTGCGCGATGATGTCGACATAGTTGTTCGCAACATCTGGATATGCCTCGACGGGTAGTCTGTGGAATGAAACGACACCCCAGGCAAACAGCAGGATCGCGCCCGCCAAAACCAAAAAGCGGTTCTGCAGCGCAAAATCGACAAGCTTGCGAATCATTGCGCCTCCAGCGTGTTTTCCAGCCGAAGAGCGCCTGCCACCACCTGCTGGCCTGGCTCGATACCCGAGAGGATTTCCTGCTTGCCGCCCGGCAGCATGTTGCCGGAATTCACCTCAACACGCTTGAAATGCCTGTCACCCGCGGGGATAAAGACCCAGTTGCGGTCGCGTAGGTGCAGAATCGCATCTGCCGGCACCACAGCGCGAACTGACTTCGTCTTGCTCTGAAGGGTTGCGGTGACGAACATACCCAACCTGAAAATGCCGGGATTGGAAACCTCGATGCGGACCTTTGCGGTACGGATGTTAGGATCAAGCACCGGACCGATGTCGCTGACACGTCCCGTCAACACCTTGCCGGGAAAAGCGTTGATTCTGATCTGCGCAGCCTGTCCAAGCTCGAGCCTCGGAAGGTCATTTTCATAGACATCGCAGATCACCCAGACGACGGACAAATCGGCGATCGTGAAGGCTGTCGCGGAGCCGGTGAAGGTCACGCCGGCGGCAGCGGCGTTCGTCACATTCTGCGCAACGATTACACCCGTGATCGGAGCATAGACGGGCACGATGCTTGACGGATGGTCCTTGTTCACCCCGAGAGTATCCAGTTGCTCCTTGGCCGCGGTCAGATCGGCTGTGGCGTCCCTTTCCGTGTCTTCGGCCTGTTCGAGCGTGCCCAGCGAGATCGCGCCATGCGCATAGAGGTCCTGTGCGCGGACTAATGCCTTGTGCGCAAACTGCTCATCGTTCACGGCCTTCAGATATGTATCGAAGGCATTCGTGATGTCCGGGCTCTGGACCTTAAGGAGCAAATCGCCCTTCTTCACGTGGTCATCGAGACGTGCGCGAATGTCCACCACACGGCCGCTGGCAAGCGAGATAACAGGAACTTCGCGTGCAATATCAGGATTCACACTGCCTGTGACGTTCAGCTGGTCAAAGGCTTCTATTTGATCCGCAGCAGCAAGTGGAAATTGTTCTGGGTTGTCGACGGTTACAAGGCCTTCATTGCCGACCTGGATGACCTGTGCAGGCGGTGGCGCGCCATCGGCGGGATTGGATTTCTTTTCACATGCGGTCAGCGCTAGGCACGCGATCAGACCGCAGACGGTTATCAGGACGGACTTGCTCATCATTGAATCACCTCGCGCCCTGCAGCAAGATTCAACTGGCCGGCCGCGGTCAGATAGGAACCGATTAGCTGGAGATATGTCATTTGCACGTTTCGGTAATCGCTTTGCGCATTCAGAAAATCCATGAGCGATGCGCCGCCGTGCTGCCAGGCGTAGGTAACCGTCTCCCGAACACGCAATGCCTGCGCCAAGTACTTATCCTTGTAGGGCCGCAGCAAAGACACATTGCTGTTTACCAGCACATATGCGGAATCCACATCGCTGAATACCTGGGCTCGCGTCGCGTCCGTCAGTTGCTGATTGCGGCCGATGTCAATCTGGGTGCGCTGCTTCTCGCCCTGGTTGCGATCGAAGATACGTAGCGGAATACCCACGCTAAGGCCCAGCGTCTGGGTCGCATTCAGGTTATTGTTCGATGCATTCCACGTATACCAGCCACTGAATGTCGGATCGGTCGATCCGTTGGCAATCGCTAGCTTGTGGTTGGTGTCCGCCTGCTGCAACGATTGCAGCGCCGCTCTCAGATCGGGCCGGTTATCAAGAGCTATCTGGCGAAAGGTTTCCAGCGGCTGCAACTGATTGGAAAAATCAAAAGGGCCCTGAATCTCGAACTGATCGATGGGGGTTCTGTCGTTCAACAACTGTAGCAATTGAATCTTCGAGGTTCGAAGATTCACTTCGGCGGTCTGCAGATCGGACTCGTATTGCACCCGCTGCAGTTCGATCCTGTCCAGGTCTATCTGTGCCAGGTCACCGCTCTTGAAGCGCGCTCGGCTGATGTCGATGATGTGGTCGTAATAGTCAAGTTCCTGGCGGGACAGATCCACGATCGCCTGGGCCTGAAGGGTCTGAACAAACGCGGCCCGAAGATTGAAAATTAGATTGCGTTCGAGGTCCTCGTGCTGTGAACGGGAAATCTGCGTGCCCTCCTGGGCACTCTGAAGACGAAGCTCCCGCTTGTGGTCGCGCTCATGCAAATAACTCAGCGTAGGCACGACAAATGTGCCCGTGAGCGGGGTCCAGATTCCCTTATTCGGAGCGATCTGCGTGCCATCCGCGGCCACGCTCAACTGCGGATTCGGGCGCAGGAAGGCCGTGATTTCCTCGGCCTTCATCTCGTCTACATTGAGCGCGTCGGCTTTCAGCGTGGGATTTGCTGCTTCGAACTTGACCTTGATCTCCTCCCAGGTAAGACCCTGCTGTGCGGCGGCTGGAAGGGCCGAAGCCAGTAGTACGCCCACTGCGGCAGTGACGCCAGTGGTTCTAAATAGCAATTTAAGAATTTGCATCTCGAGAAACTCTGGTCTGCTGGCGAAAACGATTCGGCCCCTGCGTTTCAACTGCCGATACGTGGTCGAGTGAGACAGCTTCAGCATAGAGTGCAGACTGACTGCGGCAGCTCTATCTTTCAGCCGTGGCTTTCCCATCTTCGGACTGCGGCTGCCCTATCTTCTGGCCAATCGTCATCAATGATGAAATCGCCGTGAAAAGAGGCCTCTCCGGTATCTACAATGGAGATACGTTTGCCGTGCACATTCGCTCGGCATCGCAATTGAATATGTACGCGACGATCTTCAAGGGAAACAAGCGGTCAGCTCTGCTCAAGGCAGGAATCATGATCGCGAGCATCGCGCTTGTGGACTGGCGGGTGGTTGGCGAGATTCCGCTCGGCTTCCTCTACCTGGCTCCTATGCTGACCGTCGGGGGTGTCCTGGACCCGTGGCAGATCGGTGCATTTGCAGTTCTGTGCACCTTTCTGGCAGAGATCTTCGATGACCTCGCATGGAACCTGCGAACAGGATTATCCCGAGATGTGCTCTACTTTGCTGCCTTTATGGGTGTGGGATTCTTCGTTCGCGAGGTGAATCGCAACCGCAGGATTGCGCTGGAGCACCTCCATGAAATCGAGCACCAGAGCGAGGCGCGTCTCGAAGCAGAAGAGCAATTGAGAATCTTGATTGAAAGTAGTCCTGCAGCCATCGTAACGGCGGATGCCGAAGGCCACGTATTGATGGCGAATGAGGCTGCGCACCGCATGCTGGGTATTCCACAAGGATATCTGCCTGGAAGAATAATTCATCGTTATCTACCCTCCTTGACGAATGTCTTGAGGAAGGACGTCTCCCAGCAACTTTTTCGCACAGTCATGCAGGCCCGCGGCCAACGTGATGACGGAGAAGGTTTCCTCGCTGACATCTGTTTCTCTACCTATCGCACCAATGCCGGATCGCGCCTCACCGCTATGGTGTTGGACGCTTCTGAGGAATTCAGAACACAGGAGGTATCTGGTCTGCATCAGTTGCTTGCTGGGTCGCGGATTGCAATCGGCGCCGTTTCCCACGAGATTCGCAATGTGTCCGCAGCTATTGCCGCCATTTATCAGAATCTCGCAAACGGTGGATTGCTTGCCGGAAACAAGGACTTCGAAGCTCTCGGCAATCTCATCGTCGCGCTCGAACGTATCGCAAGCGTCAATCTTCGACAGTCCGGCGATCAGGCTACTGAAGTCGATCTTGCAGCTCTGCTCGATGAATTGAAAATAGTGGTTACCCCATCGCTGCAAGAGGAAAATATCGAGGCACAGTGGACTATAGAAGCCGGCTTGCCTCTCGTGTGGGCTGACCGGCCAAGCCTCATGCAAGTGTTTCTGAATCTGATTACCAACAGCGTCCGAGCCCTATCTAAAAACGGTGATCGAGTTCTTTCTATCACTGCGAAAAATGACGGCAACCAGGTCCTCATAGAATTTGCCGACAACGGGGGTGGAGTGGCCCATCCCGAACATTTGTTCCGTCCATTCCAGGCAGGGGCGGTAGCAACTGGTCTCGGGCTCTACCTGTCACGCGCATTCATGCGCTCCTTCGGTGGGGAATTACATTACCTGCCAATTCCCGACGGTGCCTGCTTTGTTGTTTGCCTGACGCCGGCCTTATCTGATCATGAATAGCATGCCCGCAATTCGCATACTTATGGTGGACGACCATAGTCTGTTCAGAGAAAGTCTGAGCAGGTTTCTTGAAGCCGATCCCGCCTTTCTGGTGGTGGGTCAGTGTGGGACTGCAAGCGAGGCCATCGCAGCATATTCTGAGACTCCAACCGATGTAATCTTGCTCGACTACGATCTTGGCGAGGAACAGGGAACTCGCTTGCTTCCAGAGTTGAAAAGTCACCTTGGGGAGGCGAGAGTTCTCATGGTGACGGCGGGCATGTCGGATACGATTGCACTCCAAGCGATGGAAGCCGGGGCCTCAGGAGTTTTCCTGAAGCACAGCAGTCTCGACCAGCTGGTAACTGCCATCCGTCAGGTTGTCAAAGGGGAGATATGGTTGGACACCGGAGTCGCTCACTCGCTTTTTGGGGAGCGAAGTACCCGGAGAGATCGCTTTGAACGTATGCAGCCTCTCACATCTCGCCAAAGTGAAGTGCTGAGGGGCATTCTCGACGGGCTTACGAACAAGGAGATCGCATGGAATCTTAAGGTCTCCGAGAGCTCCGTCAAGGCGGCCATTCAGGAGTTGTTCCACAAAGCGGGCGTGAGGACGCGGAGCCAACTGGTGAGAATTGCGATTGAGAAACACTCTTCCGATTGGTTGAAGTCAAAAACAAGGGACTAATATCAGCCCAAGCGCCTATAGCAGCCGCGCCATCTGAGACAGCCCTGATTCAGAGATCGTAACTCACCCCCTGAAGCAATCTGTCGTCTCTGTGACGAAATTATTTCCTCGAGAGTCGATAAGCGGGACGCGCGAGCCGGGCGTTCGGTGCGGCCAAGGTGAGGTGGGACGTGGGATCGAGCTGATAAGTCGGCCGCGATGGAGCCCTGGCCCTCGCGATCGAGGTTTATTCGAGTAGGCGTAATAATTGAACCCCCACATGCCGACCATACGATCGATCCGGCATTCTGGATTCTGGCATTTGGCACTTTCGTCACTTTTAGAATCAGCAATTTATAGCAGCGAAGCAGAACGGTTTTAATAGAACGGTGTAATTAAAGGCTGGCGGTCTGGGGTTCGGTCTGTGTATGTGGGGGCGTTTCTGGCTGGGAGGTTCGGGCAGCAATGGAGCGTGCGTGGAGGCGGATGATGGCGAAGGCAATGCGGCAGATGCCGTAGGCCAGGAGAACACCAAAGGCCAGCGCCGCGAGGCTGGCACAAACTAACATCAGTAGGTTGATTGCGTCCTGCATTCAGATATCGTTTCTGGTCCTTTTCTGGTTCTGGCCGTCACATGTATGATGCTGCGTTTCGTCTTTGCGCGGATGTTGAGAAGGCGCTTGAATTGTACGATGCCATTGTTACAGAAAAAAGCCGCACATTGACCATCGTTTCTGTTGACGAATAAGATACCAATGAGGGGAATGGTGCGAGCCTAGCGTCCCCGGTCTATTGCGCGATCCCAAGCGGAATGCCACCGGTCGCGCATTCTTCACAAAAATTCTAATGTCCATCACACACATCTCGGTGCGGGGTGCGCGACAGCACAATCTGCGCGACATCAACGTGCAGATTCCGCGGAACACTCTGACTGTGGTCACCGGCCTTTCGGGTTCGGGCAAGTCTTCGCTGGCCTTCGACACGATCTATGCCGAAGGACAGCGGCGCTATGTGGAGACCTTATCGGCATACGCACGCCAATTCTTAGACCAGATCGAACGGCCGGATGTGGATTCGATCGAGGGGCTGAGTCCGGCGATTTCGATCGAGCAGAAAACGACGAGCCGCAGCCCGCGTTCGACGGTGGGCACGATCACCGAGATCTACGACTACCTGCGGCTGCTGTATGCGTCGGTGGGCGTGCCGCATTGTCCCAATTGCGGGCGGCAGATTTCGCGGCAGAGCGCGGAGCAGATCGTGGAGCGCATCTTGTCGCTCGGGCAGGGTGAACGTGTGACCATTTACGCGCCGGTGGTGCGCGGACGCAAGGGTGAATTCAAGGATCTACTGGACAAACTCGACCAGCAGGGATTTCGCGCGCGCGTTGACGGCGAGCTGCGTGACCTCGCGGAACCCATTGATCTGGAGAAGCGCAAGAACCACACCATTGAGGCAGTGGTGTATCGCGCAGTGCTGAAGCCGGGAATCGAGAAGGCGCTGGAGTCGTCGGTACAGAAGGCGCTGCAGATGGCCAATGGGCTGGTGCTGGTGGCGACGGCGAACGAAGAACAGCTTTATTCCTCGTCGATGTCGTGCCCCGATTGCGGGCTGGACGTGCCCAAGCTCGAGCCGCGGAGCTTCTCCTTCAACAGCACTTATGGGGCTTGCCCTGAGTGCCATGGGCTGGGGAGCATCTATGACTACGATCCAGCGAAGGTCATCAGCGACTGGTCGAAACCACTCCTAGAGGGCGGGCTGGGGCCGGGTTCGGCGTCGCAGTATCTGCTGAAGCTGATCAAGCTTGCGGCAGAGCGGTACAAGATCGACCTGAAGAAGCCGTTTGAGAAGCTGCCGCAGAAGCAGCAGGAGTTGTTGTTATATGGGCCACCCAAAGCTGAGGCACCGAGGACGGGATTCCATGGAATTCTGGCATATCTGCGTGATGCGCTGGAGGAGTCGCGGTCGGACGCATATCGCGAGTGGATGATGAACTACATGTCTGCTTCGACATGCCCTGAGTGCAAAGGACGAAGGCTCAGGCCGGAGTCGCTCGCGGTGAAGGTGGGCGGGATGTCAATTGCGGACTTCACAGCACTTCCGCTGGGGCGGGCGCTGACGGCTGCGGCGGCGATTCCCTTCTCGGCGCGCGAGGCGCTGATTGCGGAGCGACTGCGGCGGGAGATTGTCGAGCGGCTGGAGTTTTTGACCGCCGTGGGACTGGGGTATTTGTCGCTGGATCGCAATGCGGCGACACTGTCGGGCGGCGAAGGACAGCGGATTCGGCTGGCGACGCAGATCGGTTCAAGGTTGCGCGGGGTGCTGTATGTGTTGGATGAGCCGTCGATCGGGCTGCATCAGCGAGACAACCAGCGGCTACTGACGGCGCTTGAGTCGCTGCGCAACCTGGGGAACACTGTGCTAGTGGTGGAGCATGACGAGGAGACGATTCGGCATGCGGATTATGTGCTGGACCTGGGGCCGGGCGCGGGCAAGCTCGGCGGGCACGTAGTGGCAGAGGGGACGCCCACGGAGATTATGCAGGCTCCTGGATCGCTGACCGGGCGGTATCTTTCGGGCGAGGCGGCGATTCTGCATCGGATGGTTCCGCGAGCGTTGACGAGCAAATGGATTACGGTTGAAGGCGCGAAGAGCCACAACCTGTGCGATGTGACTGTGCGGTTTCCGCTGGGCGTGATGACCGTGGTGACAGGCGTTTCGGGCTCGGGCAAGAGCACGCTGGTGAACGATATTCTTTATCGCGCTCTGGCCAAGGAATTATACGGTTCGCGCGAAGAGCCGGGCGAGTACAAACAGATTCGCGGCTTCGAGCAGATCGACAAGGCAATTCGTATCGATCAGTCGCCGATCGGGAGGACTCCAAGGTCGAATCCGGCTACGTATACGGGAGTGTTCACCGCAATTCGCGATCTGTTTGCAATGCTGCCGGAATCGCGTGAACGCGGATATAAAGCGGGGCGCTTTTCATTCAATGTGGCGGGCGGGCGATGCGAGGCGTGCCAGGGCGATGGGCAGCGGCGCATCGAGATGAATTTTCTGCCGGATGTATATGTGCAGTGTGAAGTATGTAACGGTCGCCGTTACAATCAGGAAACCCTCGCGGTGAAGTTCAACGGATACTCGATTGCCGACGTACTGGACCTTGCGATTGAGGATGCGCTGCCGGTGCTGGCCGATATTCCGCAAGTGCGGCAGCGGCTGGAGACACTGGTGGATGTTGGACTGGGCTATATTCATCTGGGCCAGGCGGCTACGACACTCTCGGGCGGCGAGGCGCAGCGGATGAAGCTGGCGCGCGAGCTGAGCAAGCGTCAGACGGGACGGACGCTGTATCTGCTGGACGAGCCGACGACTGGGCTGCACTTCGACGATGTACGCAAACTGCTGGAAGTGCTTCATCGGCTAACGGACTTGGGGAATACGGTGATTATCATTGAGCACAACCTGGATGTAGTCCGAAATGCGGACTGGATAATCGACCTTGGTCCCGAAGGCGGCGAGGACGGTGGGCAGATTGTGGCGGAAGGGACTCCGGAGCAGATTGCGGGCGTGAAGAGCTCGTATACGGGAGAGTTTTTGCAGCGGTTTTATGAGACGGCTCAGGGCCGGGCGAGTGTGTCTCCTGTTGAGAAGTTTTCACTGACAGGAAACGGAAGCGGGCCGAAGCGGCGCAAAGGCGCGAAGAAAGACTGGGTGCAATGACGCCTGAGCTGGAACCCAAAGACGCAAATTCGTTAGAAACGTTTGAAGCAGAAAGAAATTTTTCCCGCGAAGACAATCCCGTGCAAGCTGAGGCTGGCGCCAGAACGGATTTTTCTGTTCAGCCGCGGAATGAGTCGATGGCAGAAGCTTCCGTAGAGGGCTCGACACCACCAGAACTCTACTGCGCCTATGAGCCTGCATTTCCGCAAATGGCCCCCCTTCTGATTCCAAACCTGGGACACGTGATGCTGTTCTTTGTGCTCTCGGTTTTTTTGCTGGGGGTGGGGCAGGTGCTGGGAGTTTTCCTCATCGAACACTTGCACCTTTTCGGTCATCGAGGGTTCAACTCGCTCATGCGGCTTTCGGCGGATGATGCACGGTTGAGTATCCCGGTGCAGGCTTTGTCCTATGGCTTGATCGCGCTGGTGACGGTTCCCGTTTTTTCGCTGTTGTGGAACGAACCATTCGCGGAAGGCGTGCACTGGAAGAGCGAGACTGCAAAACGGAGATTTCTAGCTCTTGCTTTGTTGGGGCTGGCTGCAGGTTTCGGCATTAACCTGTTTGGGAACTTTCTGCCCATGCCTAAGGACCCGCCGATCATGCAGGATATGATGAAGTCTCCGCTGGGCGCGTGGATGATGCTGGTCTTTGGCATAACGGTGGCGCCAATGCTTGAGGAGTTGGCCTTCAGGGGATTTCTGCTGCCGGGGCTGGTGAACTGTTTTCGCTGGCTGGCACGGAGGGGCAGCATTTCCGAGGCCGCGGCCCAGTGGGCAGGGGTTCCTGTCTCGATTCTTTTGACCAGCATCGGCTTTGCGTTGATGCACTCCCCACAGCTTTCGCACGCGTGGGGGCCCCTGGTACTGATTGGCATGGTGAGCGTGGTGTTGTGCATTGTGCGATTGAGCACCAACTCTGTGGCGGCCGGAGTAGTAGTCCATGCCGCGTATAACTTCACGCTGTTTGTGGCCGTGCTAGTACAGACCAGCGGATTCCGGCATCTGGAGAAGTTAGGGGTCTGAGGTGTCCGGTCTGGCCAGTCGTTTGGGTCGACCACCAGCAGACTGGAATTGCCACCCTAGGGCTTCGTGCTTGGGGGAGGACTCTGCGCATCGGGTTGGGAGTTGGCGGCCATCCATTGCGCATCTGTCAGATTCCATCCTCCGCCCAGTGCCTTGTAGAGCTGGACAAGAATCAGACGCCGGTTAACCTCCGCCTGGTCAAGAGCGAGCTGAGATGAATAGAGTCGTTGTTTATCCTCGAGAACTTGGAGATTGTTGGGCCTTGCATTCGTGAAACGCAGCTGCATAAGCCGCAGCGCATCTTCGTTCGATTGCACAGCCCGGGCCTGCTCGACGCGGATCGCGTCGATTTTATCGCGCGAAATAAGAGCGTCGGAAACATCCCGAAAGGCGCCCAGCGCAGTCTGCATATACTGTGCCTTGGTTTGTTCCCAGGATGCGATTGCTTGCCGTTTCTGAGCTGTGATTGCGCCGGCAGTGAAGATGGGGCCTGCGATACTCGCACCGATGCTCCAGGCATTCGTCTTGCCGAGGGAAAGATTCTCGAGTGGCGAGCTTATTTTACCGAAGAATGTGGTGAGGCCAATCGTCGGAAAGTATGCCGCCTGTGCGACGCCGATCTGGGCGTTTGCACTCCTCATTGCTTGCTCGGCTGCTAGCACATCGGGCCGGCGCTCCAGCAAAGTGGAGGGCAATCCCGCAGGGACCTCGGGCGGAACCTCGCCCAGGACCTTGGTCTTGGTGTCAATTGGGCCGGGATTCCTGCCCATCAACACGCTGATCTGGTTTTCCTTCAGCGCAATTTGCCGTTCGAGCTCCGGTATGCTGCCGGAAGCGTTGGCTAGGTCGTTTGTGGCGCGCGACGTCTGCAGCTCATTGCCGATGCCTTCCTGCTGCCGCTGGGTAACAAGTTTGAGGGTTGCGGTGAACGACTCCGCGGACTCTTTGGCGATGTCAAGTTGAAGCCGCAGTCCCAAGAGTTCGTAGTAGGCCTGGGAGACATTGCCGACCAGCATGAGCATGACTCCCCGGCGAGCCTCCTCGGAGGCAAGAAACTGGGCCTGCGCGCTTTCGTTGGTGCGCCGGATACGACCCCAGAGGTCCGGCTCCCAGGATGCGCGGGCGATAGCCAGAAGAAACCCCTGAGCTCCATTCGGAGGGTTAATGGGACTGTAGATGAATTGATTATGGCCGAGGCTGGTATAGGTCGAATAACCAAGCGTGGGGAAGTATTGCGACCTGGCCAGCGCGGCGACCTGGTTTGCCTGTTCGACGCGGGCAACGGCAGCGGCCAGGTCGTAATTGTTGGCCAGCGAAGTCTTGATGAGCTCCGTCAGGGTCTCGTCGTGGAAGATCTCCCACCAGGGCAGGTCGGCAAAGGAGGCTTGCTGAGCTGTTTCGGAAGAACCCCGAAAAGCCGCTGGTGTGGCTACGTTCGGGCGCTTGTAGTTGGGACCGACTGCGCAACCCGGCAGAAGCAGGAACAGGGAAAAAATAACGAGTGCGGGGCGCGGACGCCTCCAGCCGCCTCGTTTCGCCGCCCAGACGGAAGTAAACTTCGGCGGGCTAACGTTGTGCTGTCTTCCTGCGCTCGGGTTTGATCCTCGGTCGTTCACGTGGCGGCTCCTTCCTCTGGGCTGATCACGGCGTTCCGGCAAGCTCGGGGTCGGGAACGGGAACGCGAAAGAAGATGGCGTATAGCACCGGTACGACGATCATGGTCAGGACAGCGGCAAAGGCCAGTCCAAACATGATGACCGCGGCCATCCCCGCGAAAAAAGGGTCCAGCAGGAGAGGAATCATTCCCAACACGGTGGTCACGACGACCAGAAGGACCGGCCGCAGGCGGTTTACGCCCGCCTGCAGAATCGCTGGATACACCTCCTTCCCCAAGTGCATCTGAATGTAAATCTCCTCGAGCAGGACAATCGAGTTCTTAATCTGTTCGCCGCCCAGGGCTAGCAGCCCCAACAGAGACATGAAGCCGAACGGATTGTTCGTTATCAGAAGTCCAAACGTCGCGCCGATAATCGCCATAGGCACGGCCAGGCAGATCACCGCCGTGGCGCGCATGGAATTGAATAAGCACACGACGATAAACACCATGGCCATCAGGGCCCCTGGGAGCTGTTCGGCAAGAGAGGCCCGGGCATTGTTGGAATCCTCGTACTCGCCGCCCCATTCGCGCGTATAACCGGGAGGCAACTTGATCTCTTCTATCTTTTTCCGCACTGAGTTCATCAAATGGCTGGGCAGAACGCCGCGCGCATCGGCAAGCACGGTAATGGTCGGCATGCGATCGCGGCGCATCACAATCGGGTCTTCCCATGCGACCTCGACGCCGGAAACCACCTGGCTCATGGGAATCATCCTGCCCGCGACCGGGCTCCAGATCTGCATATTGTTGATCTCATCGACATCGCTCCGCTCAGTCAAAGGAGGACGAGCAATGATCGGCAGCAGCCTTGCTTCTTGCGGGAAGACTCCTGTGCCGCTGCCGCCCGGCTCCCGGAAAAACCCGACTACACGTCCGTCAAAGCCGGATTCCAAGGCCTGGGCCACGTCGACGCGGGTGAGACCGTTGCGGTTCGCCTGCAGCTCGAGCACCTTCGGGCGAACCACCTTTTCACGTTGACGCCAGTCGCTGCGCACTCCGACAGACTCGCCGCTGTCCTGGATGATGCTTTGCGCCTGGTCGGCAAGGGCGCGCAGCGTGGTGGGATCGGGGCCGCTGAACCGCACCTGGACGCGTCCGCTGCTGCCCGGGCCGAGCATGAACTTCTTGGCGTTTACGTTGGCGTTCGGATAATTCTGCTCCAGATATTGCTGGACCTTGGGAACCAGTCCGTCGATTTTTCTCCAATCGTCGACTTCGACCAGAAACTGAACATAGGCGGTGTTCGGCTGTTCCGCGGAGTACACCAGCAGAAAGCGCAGAGCGCCGCCGCCGACGAACGACGAAACGTGGGTGACGCCGGGCTGGGCCAAGAGGAACCGCTCGACCTCGGCGGCATACTGCTCCGAGGCGCGGATGTGGGTACCGGCGGGCAGAAAGGTATCGACCAGGAACTGTGGTCGGGTCGCGGGCGGGAAGAAACTTTGATCGATTTTGCCGAAGCTCAACAACGCCGCGACGAAGAGCAGTATCGTCGCGATCAACACGCCCCAGCGAAAACGGAGTGCGAGAACCAGGAAACCACGGTAAGTCTGAAAGAACCAGCCGGCATGCGCATCCTCTTCGGAGACTACCTTGGCAGCCGGCTTAAAAAATCGGTATGCCAGGAGCGGAGTGACCGTGATCGCCGCCACCCAGCTCAGGGCCAGGGAGATGCATATGACCCAAAACAGCGAATTGAGCAGCTCGCCGGCTGAATCCTCCGATAGTCCGATGGCCGCAAAAGCCAAGACTGCGATGGCTGTCGCTCCGAACAATGGCCACTGATTGTGCGCGATCACATCGCGAATCGTTTTGAGCTTGTCCTCGCCCGCTTCGATGCCTATCTTGAACCCTTCGGTGACGACGATCGCATTGTCGGTGAGCATGCACAGCGCGATGATGAGAGCGCCGAGAGAGATGCGTTCCAGCAGGAGGCCCCCCTTCAAATACATCACCAGAAAGGTCCCTATGATGGTAAGAAACAGCACGAAGCCAATCATGAAACCGGCCTTGCGGCCCATCGCAAACAAAAGCACCACGAAGACAATCGTCACTGCCTTGATCAGATTGAAGGTGAAGGCTCTGGTGGCTTCGGCGACCTGAATAGGTTGAAAGTTGATGTGGTGAATCTCGATGCCGACCGGCTGGTCGCGTTTCATCTCCTCGAGTTTCTCGAGGACGCCCTTACCCACCTTCACTACGTTTCCGCCCGGCGCCGTGGAGACGCCCAAGCCGATAGCCTGCTGACTATCGTACCGGAGTATGCGGCGCGGCGGATCTTCATAGCCACGCTCGATCGTCGCGACATCTCGAAGTAAGAGCTGGCGGCCCGTGCTGCTCGATCCGATCACCAGATTGAGCATGTCCTCAGCCGAGCGGAAACCGCCCGTCGGATCGATCGCAATATATTGGCCTCCGACCCGCACCCGACCGCCATCCGCGACTACGTTTCTTGCCTGCAGCTGGGCGTAGATCTGGTTCTCGTTCATGCCCAGCCGGGCCAGCCGCGATCGCGACATTTCCAGGAAGACGACCTCCTGTTGTTCGCTGAAGAGATCGACTTTGGCGATGCCGGGCACCAACTGCAGCTCGCGGCGGACGGTATCCGCGTAGCGGCGAAGCTCGGGCTGCGAGAAGCCTTTGCCGGTGATCGCCAGAAAGATGCCGTAAACGTCGCCGAAGTCGTCGACTACCTGCGATGTACCGCGCACCGAGGGCGGCAGCCGAGGTTGGACATCGTTGACCTTGCGGCGAAGTTCGTCCCATACCTGAGGGATGGTGTCCTTGTGGTATCTATCTTTGATGTGGACCCTGACCAGCGACCGCCCACGCGTCGACTCCGATTCGATACGGTCAACCTGGCCCATCTGCTGACAGGCGATTTCGATGGGGTTCGTGACTTCCCTGGCCACGTCCTCGGGACTGGCTCCCGGGTAGGGTGTGACGATCAGGGCTTGCTTGATCGTGAACTCCGGGTCCTCCAGGCGTCCGAGATTTTGATACGCATAGAGACCGCCCACAAGCATGATAAAAGTCAACGCCAAAATAATCCTGCTGTGGTTGACGGAGAATACGCCGGGATTCATTATTGGCCGCCTCCAAGCGCGTCGCCCAGATCGCGAACCTTCATCCCTTCACGTAGGAACGGCGCTCCCGCCACTACGATGTGATCGCCCGGCTGCAACCCGTCAACGATTTCGATCCTGTCGCCGGTTGGTGATCCCATCTTCACTGGCCGGCGATGGACAGTCTGATCCGGCCCCAGAATCCACACCACCTGCTCACCCGTGTCCTGCTTCGAAACGGCCGCGATCGGCACCAGTAGGAGATTGCCCGGTCCTCTGGCCCCTCGGGTAGTGACGGTAACAGTGGCCGTCATGCCGGGAAGCGCCTTAATTCCGGGCGGGGTCTTCACGGAGAAGCGGACCTCGAAGATCTGCGTCTTCGGGTCCGCTATCTGCGAGACTTCCTTAATGTGTACGGGGAACTGCCGCCCAGGCGCTGTGCTGAGCTCGGCGACGCTCTGCTGAATGTCGGACGGGCGAACGTCGGCGGCTATGAATCCCTCCGGCACGTCCACGACGATGTCGATATCGTTGATGTTCTGAAACCGGATTACCGCACTGTTGGCCACGATGTTCTGGCCCTCATCGACCAGCCGCTGGGCGACGACGCCGTCGTACGGAGCGCGCAATGTGCTGTCCCCGAGCTGGAGCTTTGCTTCAGCGACGCGGCCTTCGAGACTGCGAACCGCCGCCTGCTGGGCGTTGTCATCTTCCTGAGCGCCGCGGTAGGTGGTTTGAGCGAGATCAAAATCAGAACGCGAGACGGCGCTCGACTCGACCAGCCGTCCGAAGCGTTCCGCTTCGGTTTTGGCGTTTGCGAGCCTTGTTTCGGCCACACCTAACTGAGCTCGGGCCTGGTCGAGTTGACCCTGCACGGCCTGCAGCCGTGCTTGAAATTCGTCCTGCCGGAGCTGTGCTATGGTCGCGCCTCGGGAGGCTCTTTCCCCCTCTCTGAAGGGAAGTTTGACGAGCACGCCGGATACCTGGAATGCAAGGTCGACCATTTTCGACGCTTCGACCCTTCCCGGGAAGGAGCGCACGGTCGGCCGATCGCCGGCTGCTACGACCATCGTCTTAACGGGGCGGGCCTCCCCGGTAGGAGCCGATTGCTGCGTCGAACAACCAACGGCGAGACAGACGATTGACAAGGCGATTGGCAGCCCCCGTTGCGGTTCCTTTATAGGCATGTAAGCCTCCGTCTGGTCTGGCTAGTAGTCGACGGGTTCGCGGATGATGGGGCAGGTCATGCAATGCCCGCCCCCGCGTCCGCGGCCCAGTTCGGCGCCCACGATGGTAATCACCTCGATGCCTTCCTTGCGCAGCAGCGTGTTCGTATACACATTCCGGTCGTAGGCAAAGACCACGCCCGGCGAGGCGCACACCAGATTTGCGCCGCTGTCCCACTGCGTCCGCTCCCGCATGTACGCGTTGCCCCCGGTCTCGACTACCCGCAGCTTCTTCAGACCCAGAGCCTCGGCCACCACCTCGACGAACGACCCCTTGTCTTTGGTCAGCTCAACGCCGCTCGGCGCACTGCTCGGGCGATAGGAGA
>JBAVYX010000035.1:0-23627 GCA_049588475.1 Silvibacterium sp.
ATCCAGTTGCACGGCGGTGCGCAGATAGGTGGTGCCGGCCAGCATGAGCCGCGAGAAAGTCTGTACATCTTCGCATTGCGCAAACAGCAGTGCCTGTCCGCGCCGCTCGAATTTCCGTGTCGCTCCGGCATGGCGCACAACGAAAGATTCGAGCTGCCGTCGACGCTCGGTGAGAGGAGCGTCGAGTAGCAGATTTCCACCGAGCGAAAGCAGATCGAAGGCCATGAAGATTACGGGCACCTGCTCCTGCATCTCTCGTGTGACACGTTTTCGGCCGAGACGCTGCTGCAATGCCGAGAAGGGTAGAGCACGTCCGCCGGTCGGGCTCCACGCGAGAATTTCTCCGTCGAGGATGGCGGGTTCGCGGATGCCCGCGAAAGCTTCGAGCAGTTCGGGAAAGGCTTCGCTCAGGTCTTCGCGGCTACGCGAGAACAACTCAACACGGCCCGGTTGGTGGGGATCGCCGCAATGGAGCTGGGCGCGGATGCCGTCATACTTGTCTTCGATGGAGACTCGACCCGGGATTAAAGTTTCGGCGGAAGGGTGGTCCGGGCCTTCGCTTACGGGGAGTTCAGCAAAGCGTTTCATGGCTTCGTCAACGCTGTTGACGGGACTGGCGAGCATAACGCCAAGGGGATGAAAGAGCTTCATGCAAGCGTCGGCCAGTGTTTTCGTTGCGGCCATTCCAACCACTTCGGGGAGACTGCCGGTCAGCATGGCGGCGTGACGCACGGAGGTAGGGTCTGCTTCATATGCGGTGGCGATGGCTTCTTCGACCAGGCTCTGCTTTACGCCGGTGCGCATGTCACCGAGCGCAAGCTTGAGAATATATTTCGCCTCCAGAGGTGTTGCGTCACGCAATAGCTGCAGGACCAATGGGAGTTTCGCCGCCGGACCCCGGGCCGAGGCAATCCTGGCGAGCGTCTCTTCGAGCTGCTTTAAGGTCAGGGTGGCGGGATGGCTTTTTCGGGCTTCGAGCAGGTCTTGTGCCGCCGCTCCCAGGTCTCCGTGGCGCCGATAGGCCGCGTGCATGATGGCGCGATCTGCTTCGCTGATTTCTGCCAGGGAACGGCTTAGCAGTGTGCCGCCCGCGTTCAGGGTGCGACGGTCGGTTTCAGGAAAAGGCGTGCCAGCGAGATAAAGCGCGGCGCGGGCGGCATCCTCGGTGCTCAGGCTGCGAAGATACTCAGCGATCCGGGCTCGTTTTTCAAGTTTTTTGGTCGTGGCCGCGAGCCGGTCGCACAATTCAGCGAATTGGAGGAAGGCGCCGTCCAAGCTAATGTTCCCAAAATGACTATAGACGCCGACTTGCTCCCTTTTCCCTTTCTGTGGCATCTAAAAGACGGTAAACTACAGAAGATGCGACTCACGCTTACTAACGGCGTCCTCCTCTAGCGGCTCCCGCCGCCTATATCCGTCCTCTGCCCATTTTCAATCCAATTCCATCAAGATTCGCGCAACCGCGCCGCGAGAGAACACCATGTTTGAACGTCTGGAACAAATCGAAGCCCGTTATGAATCGCTCGGCGCGCAGATGGCCGACCCGGAGCTTATCTCCGACCAGCAGAAGTATCAAAAGATCGCGAAGCAGCACCGGGACCTCGAACCCATTGTCGAGAAGTATCGGGAGTACCGGCAGGTTACCCGGGGCATCGCGGATGCGGAGGCCATGCTCGAGGAGACTGACCCGGAGATTCGCGCCATGGCTCAGGAAGAGCTGACCGAGCTTGAGAACCGCGCGCCAGGGATCGAAGAGGCGCTGAAGGTACTGCTGCTGCCCAACGATCCGAACGACGATAAGAATGTCATCATCGAAATCCGCGCAGGGACAGGCGGAGACGAGGCTTCCCTCTTTGTGGCCGAAGTCTTCCGGATGTATTCGCGCTTCGCCGAACTGCACCGCTGGAAGGTGGAGGTGCTTTCCAGTTCGGAGTCGTCGGTGGGCGGTCTGAAGGAAATCATCGCCATCATTGAGGGCGATCGCGTGTACTCGCAGATGAAGTATGAGAGCGGTACGCATCGCGTGCAGCGCGTGCCCGCCACTGAAACGCAAGGCCGGGTTCATACCTCGGCTATCACCGTCGCCGTGCTGCCTGAGGCCGAGGAAGTCGATGTGAAGATCGAAGCCAAAGATCTGCGCATCGATACCTTTTGCTCGTCGGGTCCTGGAGGCCAATCGGTGAATACAACCTACTCCGCGATTCGCATCACACACCTGCCAACGAATACCGTGGTGAGCTGCCAGGACGAGAAGTCGCAGATCAAGAACCGTGAGAAAGCCATGCGCGTATTGCGCTCGCGTCTCTATGAGGTGGAGATGGAGAAGCAGCACGAGGCGCAGGCCAAAGAACGCAAGCAACAGGTGGGCTCGGGCGACCGCAGCGAGAAGATTCGGACCTACAACTTTCCGCAAAACCGCCTTACGGATCACCGCATCGGCCTTACTATCCATCAACTCTCTGAAGTCATGGAAGGCAAGCTGCAGCCCATTGTCGATGCGCTCATCGCGCACTACAACGCCGAGCGCATGAAGGCGGAAGCGACGACGACGGCGGCGTAAAGCGTGGCCCATACCTATGGCCGAATTTGACACGATCGGCGCTGCGCTGACTCGCGGCGCTGCGCGGTTTGACGGGTTAACGATGGCCCGTCGTGACGCAGAGCTGTTGCTGATGCATGCAATCGGCCGCGACCAGGCGTACTTGCTGACCCATCCTGAGGCGCAGTTAACGTCGGAGCAGGCTGCCCTCTATGAAGAGTGGCTCGCGCGACGCGAGCGCCATGAGCCGATCCAGTACATTATCGGCGAGCAGGAGTTCTTCGGGCTGAAGCTTCGTGTAACGCCGGATGTGCTGATCCCGCGCCCGGAGACCGAACACCTGGTCGAGGCGGCGCTGGAACGCCTGGAACGCAATGCGCCGCTTCGCATCGCCGACATCGGCACCGGCTCAGGAGCGATTGCCGTAGCGCTTGCGCATGCGCTGCCGATGGCTCATCTCACGGCGCTCGATAACTCTCCTGCGGCGCTGGCTGTCGCGCGAAGCAATGCCGAGATTCACAGCGTCAGCGGCCACATTCGGTTTTGCGAATCTGACTTGCTTGAAGCCGTTGCCGGTGAAAGCTTCGACATGATTGTCTCGAATCCACCGTATGTTGCCGAGAATGAAATACTCGAACCACAGGTGCGCGATTACGAGCCGCCTTCGGCGCTCTTCGCTGGAGCAACTGGCCTCGATGTCTACGAGAGGTTGATTCCGCAGGCGCAGGCAGCGCTCAAACTTGGCGGCTGGCTGCTGCTCGAAATCGGCCACGGCCAGCGAGATGCGCTTGCACAGTTGCTGTCCGGTTGGAGCAGCGTGAGCTTTGTGGCCGATCTGCAAGCGATTCTCCGCGTCGCTTGTGCGCAGAGAGCGGAGTGACGCAACTTTTAGCGACCAGTCTTTCGTTCGCGCTGTAACTCGCGGTAGACCTCGCTCTTGGCTAGGCCACGCTCGCGGGCGATGCGCTTGAGCGCGTCCATCTCGTCGAGACCTTCAGTCTTTTGGAGCTCTATTATGCGTTCGTGCACAGTCACCACGCTCGATGCGCCTTCGTCGCTGCTCGGCTGGGCGTCTACCAGCAGGACTATTTCTCCACGCACGCGCTCCCGCCCAGCTAATTGCTCGCGAATTCTCTGGGCGGTGCCGCGCAGGAATTCCTCGTGCAGCTTGGTCAGTTCGCGCGCGATGACGACGCGGCAAGACGCTCCCCAGACCCGCTCTACATCGGAGAGGGCCTCGAGGATGCGATGCGGGGCCTCGTAAAAGACGATCGTGGCGGGTTGATTGAGACCGGCCTTCACTTTCTCAAGATCGCTGCGACGCGCGCTGGTCTTGGGCGGCAAGAAGCCGAGAAAAAGGAAACGCTCCGTGTCCAGCCCGGATGCCACGAGAGCGCTGAGTGCGGCATTAGCACCGGGGACGGGAAAGACCGGGATCTCCGCCGCAATTGCTGCCTTCGTCAGGAACATTCCGGGATCAGAAATGCCGGGTGTGCCCGCATCGGAGACGACCGCAATCCGCTCGCCATCGAGTAGGTCAGCAATTAGCTCGCTGGTGCGTCCGGACTCGTTATGTTCGTGCAGGCTGACGGTTGGCGTGGTGATGCCATAGTAGTTCAGCAGCTTTTGTGTTTGCCGCGTGTCTTCGCAGGCGATGCAGTCGGCAGACTTCAGCACGCGCAGAGCGCGCAGCGTAATGTCTTCGAGATTTCCGATGGGAGTGGCGACGAGATAGAGACCCGGCGCGAGGGGTCGTTGCCGCGCGTCGAGAGTAAGGTTATCGTCGTTCGACATCTTCAGCTTAGTTTTCGCGTTCAAAGCGCCGGTGCTCGGCCAGCAGGCCCATGCTGTTGCTCAGGTTCTGCCAGGTCACGATGCCTACGATGCGTCCTTCCACGGCGACCGGCACGAGTGCCATTCGTCCGCCGGCAATGCGCCGGATCATCAGGCCGAGCGAATCGTCGGGCTGCGCTACCTGAAAAGTGCGCGCCATCACCGATTGCACATAGCCGTTGCCTTCGCTGCGCAGCGCGGCCAGAATGCTTTGCTTCGAAACCACGCCGACAAGATTCGATCCCCGCACCACGGGAAACTCGTCCTGCAGACTGTGGATTGCTTTGTAGAGCGCGTCGGCAAGCGTGTCCGAGGGCGAAAGCGTCGAAAACTCGGTCAGCATCACGTCGCGCATGAGCACCGTCTCGACGACAGACTGGAACATCACGCCCTGATCTTCAAGCTGTGCGCCGATGAAGATGAAGAAGCCGCCCATGATGAGCCAGGGGCTGACACCCGCCGAGAGCCCGGCGTTGGGCAGGGCCAGCAGCGCAAGTCCGGCAACCATCGCGAGCAACCCAAAGCCCTGGCTTAAGCCGGATACGACCTTGGTGGCCTGCGCCGTGCCGCGTGTTCGAGAAAGGACGCTGCGCAGGATGCGGCCAGCATCGAGGGGATATGCCGGCAGGAAATGTAATAACCCCAGCATCGCGCTCAGCCAGATCGTCGATCGGATCAGATGAGTAGGGGTGATCCAGGGCCGTGCGGCGATCGGAACTCCGGCGGTCGCACCCATAATGAGCGCGGCGACAACCGCGGCGAAGAGCAGGTTCGCGAGCGGTCCACTCAGCGCCAGGACGGTCTGCACCCGGCCTTCGACGGCACGCTCGGCGCTTTCCGGCGTGGCATAGGAAAACAGGCCGCCGATGGGCAGCAACAGAACGCTTCGGAGGTGAAGATCGTAATATGCGGCAGTGATGAACCGGGCCGTTTCGCGCACGAAAACAACCACCAGCAGCAACAGCCACAACATGATGCCGCGCCACGCCGCGACGCCGGCCACGCTGGTCGAGAGCAGGCAGAAGCCCAGCAGCAGGAGAAAGAACGTGTGGATGCGCAGATCCACTCCGAACCAGCGCCCCAGCGGAAATGACCATCCTCGCATCGTGCTTCCTTGCCGTCCTCTTCCTCGCCGTTTCCTGGCTCTGCCTTCTATTGTAGAGGTTCGGGCGGAGTCAGGCGTTCATGGGCCTTGTTAGGATGAGATGCGATGCGCGTGATTGCCGGCCAATATCGTTCGCGCGTGCTTGCTGCGCCCCGCGGTTGGGATACTCGGCCTACCACCGACCGTCTTCGCGAAACGCTCTTCAATGTGCTTGCGCCACGCATTGAGGGTGCCTTTTTTGTTGATCTCTACGCCGGTTCGGGAGCGGTCGGAATCGAGGCTCTCAGCCGTGGCGCGCGCCAGGCGGTTTTTGTCGAGCGCGCCGAGCATGCTCTTAAGGCCATCCGCGCGAATGTGGCGGCGCTTGGAATCAGAGGAGGCTATGCGCTGGAGCCGCGCAGTGCCGCGGCGGCGTTGAAACAGCTGGTCTCGTCCGGGCGTACGGCAGATATTGTTTTTCTCGACCCGCCGTATGCGAGTGTGGACGAATATGAAATTGGGTTGGGTCTGTTGGGTGGAGAATGTTCACAGCTGCTCGCGGAGAATGCCGTTGTGATCACGGAGTCCTCGAAGAGGCACAATCTGGCGGAGCGATATGGAGAGCTGGTTCGGTATCGGGTGTTGAAGCAGGGCGATGCGGCGTTGAGTTTCTACCGGCTCGAACCGACTAGCCAGATTTAACGGTGTGAAGACCTGTTCGCAGGTCAACGCTGAACGACACATCGCGGTCGGTCAGCATGTCCCATCCGAGTCCGTCGAGTCGATCGCCCTCGATACCTGTAATCTCGACTCCCTCCCAGGATAACCGCGCTGTCTGCCAGGCCTTGCCGTTTGTTCCCCACGCCTGCATGGAATGATGCCCCACGAACAGAAGTAGCTGCTGATTGGGGAGTACACGTACCTCCAGTACCGGGCGATATTCGACCTGCTCGAATTGTTCCGGCGCTACGGTGTTTATGAGGTAGGCGTAGCCTCCCGATACCGCGCACAGCCAGTCTGGACTGGGACTGCTCCATAGCCCGGTTGGCGCAGCGGGGTCGGCAAACCCTAGCGCGCACGTCGCAAGAAACGGGTCGGCGTTTGCAGGCTGCACCATCACTTCCAGCGCGCCACGCTCGACTTCTTCGGCTTGCCTTGGATACACGAATTGCCCCTTGGGGAGAATCAGAGGCCGCTGGGGCAGTATCTCCGCCGACCAGGTGTGAGAGAAGGCGAGGTCGATGGCGGGGGTCTTCATCGTCCCGGCTCGAATCTCATGATCCAGTTAAGCTGTTCGGGTGTATCAGGCACTGTGCAACCGCGTGCTTTCTCGACCATGGCGAGCGCATCCGCAGGCTTATATCCAAGATGGATCAGAATGGCGGCGGTTGTGATCGTTGCCCGGCCGATGCAGCCGCGGCAATGAGCTCCAACGTGTTTACCCGCTCGAACGGCGGCGGCCAGTTGGGCTGCCAGCAGCCGGAATCCGCCAAGATCACCGGGCGTCGTGCGATCGAGAACTGGATATGAGACAAATTCGATGCCCAGTCGCTCCGCAAGATCGCGCTCAGCCGCCAAACCCAGGTCGATTGCCTCAGACGGCGTGAGCAGAGATACCAGAATCTCAATTCCTCCCCGCTTCAGATTCGCGAGATCCTCCTCGAGCCAGTCGTCCCCGCGTGGACGTGCCACGATCGCCAGATGTGGACGCTCGTCATGCTCGATCCAATAGATGTCTTTCATCAATCCGCCAAGAATCGCTCAACGCGCTCGTGCACGTTCAGTACGCGCATCGGCAATTCCAGCCGGCTGCCTTCCTCGATCACCGGGATCAGCTTGTCGAATTCCGGGCCGGAGTGCGCGCCGGTCAACGCGATGCGCACCGGATGAAAGAGCTCTTTCCCCTTCGCGCCGGTTTCAGCCTTGATCTCGTTCATCCATAATTTGAACTGATCTGGAGTTACCGGGCCAGTTGCATTTTGGACGCGCTGGGCGAATGCCGCCAGCACCTTTTGTGCGGCTTCGCTCGTCAAAAGGGTCGCGTTCTCTTCGTGTGCGCGTGCGGCCTCGGGATCGAAGCGGAAGATGAAGGCCGCCTTCTTCGGGAGTTGGTCCAGCTGGTCGAGCGATGGCAGAAACAGTGCCACAACCCGTTCCAGCCAGCTCACCGTGGCGGCACATGCGTTTACCGATAAGAATCCTGCGCTCTCAAAGTACAGCGCTGCCAGAGCCACCAGCCTGAGGGGCTCGCACTGCTTCAGGTAATGTCGATTCAGCCAGTGCAGCTTGGCCCAATCGAAGACCGCCGGTGACGCTGTTACCCGCTCCACCTTGAACTCGCGCGTCAGCTCTTCGAGGGTGAAGGTCTCGCGCGTGCCGCCTTCGGCGCCCCATCCGAGCAGCGCCAGATAATTCACCAGTGCCTCGGGCAGAATTCCCATCTCGCGAAAGCTGGCAATGGAGGTTGCTCCATGGCGCTTCGACAGCCGCTCACGGTCACTTCCCAGGATCGTTGACAAGTGGGCGAACTGAGGCACCGGCCATCCGAAGGCCTCATAGATCGCCACTTGCTTAGGCGTATTCGAGATGTGGTCGTCGCCGCGAATCACATGGGTGATCTCCATGAGCGCATCGTCAACGGTGACAACGTAGTTATAGACCGGAACGCCGGATGAGCGCACGAGAATCGGGTCGCTGACGGTCTCGTTCGCAAACTCCACATCGCCGCGGACAATGTCATGAAAACGCAGCGGCCGGTCGGGAATGCGCAGCCGTACAGCAAACGATTCGCCAGCAGCGGAGCGCGTATCCGAGTCTGTCGGCGAGATGCTCCGGCACTTTCCCGAATACACCTGCGGACGATGTTCAGCGACAGCTTTTGCCCGTTCCGCCTCCAGCTCTTCGCCCGTGCAGAAGCAGCGGTAAGCTTTGCCCTCTCTGAGCAGTCGGTCGGTGTATTCGCGATATATCTCCAGGCGCTCGGATTGGCGATAGGGCGCATGCGGCCCCTCCACCCCTTCACCTGCAAGGCGGGGCCCCTCGTTCCAGTCCAGGCCGAGCCATTTCAGGTCTTCAATCAACTGCGCCTCATGCCGCGCTTCGCTCCGGTCGAGGTCCGTGTCCTCAATGCGCAGCAGGAACTCTCCGCCCGTGTGGCGGGCAAACAACCAGTTGTAAAGCGCCGTCCGGGCATTGCCTACATGCAGCAATCCCGTCGGCGAGGGCGCGAATCGGACGCGCGTTTTATGTGCGTGCATAACTGTTCTGAGCTTATCAAGGCTGCCTCCGGCGGCGCCTTCGCGGCGGACGGTCCTGGCCGGACGGGCGGGTGATGAAGCAAGCTCATCCGTTGTGTGGATGAGCTCGCTTCATCACAAAGCTAGATGAGACTGCGATAGGCTTTCCCCACTCGGGATTGCTGCCGGAGACAAATCCGAAGGTGAGCGGAAGCCCAAACGCCGCTGAAGCGGGTCTTCGCTAATCGCTTCATAGCTAACCTGACCTTAGCTGCCACTTCACCAGCGAACCGGACCTTAGCTGAAATGCTCCCACCCGCCTGGTTCAAGGGAGGTTGAGTTGCCGTCGGGTTGATGCAGGATGACGCGCGGTTGTCGTGGGCGCTTGGGCTGCATCTGGCCGATTGGGCGGATACTGACTCCGGCAATCTTGCGGGGAATTGTGGACCATTTTGGAGCGGTGAAGAGGATCTCATAGTCCTCGCCTCCATGCAGGGCCAGAGCGATGGCTGAAGGAACCCATCCGTCGTATTCGGCCTGCAGCGCGAGCGGATGGATCGGGATCGCCGTCGCGTCCAATTCCGCTGCCAGTCCGGATTCCTCGCACACATGGAGAAGGTCGGTAGAGAGCCCGTCGCTCAGGTCGATGGCCGCATGAGCCTTTTTGGCGGACGCCAACTTCAGCCCGACCTCGATGCGGGGCTCGGGATACAGATGTGGATGCTTCTTTTCTGCTGTTGTCAGGCCGGCAAAGTGCTCCTGATTGCGTCCCAGGGCCAGTAATTCCGCAGCCGCACCGCCCAGCTCACCAGTCACGTAGATTACGTCTCCCGTTCGCGCGGCGGAGCGCAGAAGCGCCTGGCCACGCTTCACCCCGCCGACCAGAACGATATCTGCAAGGATCAGTGCCGGGTGCCTACGGCCGCCCTGGTCGAACTCGGGAGACTGTGCCGTATCGCCGCCCGCCAGCGGCAATTTGTATCGATCGGCGAGAGCGAGCAATCCGTCGAAAAAGCGGGTAATCCAGCTTTTGCCCTGGCCGAGAACGGCGAGTTCGCTGGGAACGGCGAGGGAGAGAAACGCGGCCACGGGTCGCGCGCCCATGGCCGCAAGGTCGCTTAATCCTCGTGCCAAGCAGCGGTGACCGACAACCTCGGGGGTATGCCAATCGCGCCGGAAATGGACCTGCTCAAGCAAGAAATCGGTGGTGATGACGATCTCTTCTCCCACCCGCGGCCGCAGAACCGCACAGTCGTCACCCATCCCTACGCGCAGCGCTCCTTTTGGCGGAGCGGCGCGGTCGCGGATTGCGGCGATCAAGGAGCGCTCGCCCATAGGAAGCTCCAGCGTCCGATTCGACTTCGGGAGTTGCGATCCGCGGCGTGAGGCTTTCATTCGAGCGCCCTAAGCATACTAAATCGCGTCAGATTGCGCTGTATTTGGCGAAAACACACTGGAATCAGTGCAATACCGGGGCCGAATCGAATTCGCAAATGGTCATTTGCATTGTGGAACTCAATCTTTGGGTTGACCCCTTACGGGCAAGCTGTTAGCTTCTTGCAAAGATCAATGATCAGTGAACATTCGATGGACGATCGGTGATTATCGTCGTGATTCGCTGAACTGGAGATTTTCAGCTGAGCTGAAAGTTTATCCAAATCAATGAAGTGGAATTTCCCGGGATCTGCGAAATGCGTAAAAAGTATTACATTGTTTTTGTTGCACGAGAAGAGGATGGACGCCTTCGCAAGATTCCGGTCCCTCTGCACTACGCCTACATATTTGTAGCCGCCGCCGTCGTTGGAGCATTCACTATCACCGGCATGGCCGGCTCTTACACGCGAATGCTGTTAAAGACCGCGAGCTTCAACCAGGTTCGTTCGCAACGCGAAGCGCTCCAAAAGGATTACAAGCAGCTCGAACAGGTGGCCCAAGAGAAGGAAGTGCAAGCTGCCTCGCTGGGTTCCCTGGCCAGCGAAGTGACCGCCCTTTATGGCCTGAAGCAGAACAAGCTGGCCAAGGGCGCTGCGACTGCGAATGCAGTGCCGGTTGCCGTGGATACGAATGACTACTTTACTGATGCAGCCTACACCGAATCCTTCAATCAGCTATCATCGCTGCGCAGCACGGCTCTCTCGGGCCAACTCTCCCGCACCTTCGAGATGCGTCTAAGCTCGTCGAGCGAGGACGGGTGGCTAAACATGGCAGATGCACCTTCGCTTTGGCCAGTCGTCGGTCCTATTACCAGCTCCTTCGGCGAACGCGAAGATCCGTTCAACGGTGAGGGTGCCTTCCATTCTGGGATCGACATTTCTACGAGCTTTGGACAAGCGGTTCGCGCCACAGCCGATGGAGTCGTTCTCACAGCAGGCCGAGAGAGCGGTTATGGCCGGGAGATCGTGGTCGATCACGGCCACGGTATCCAGACCCTCTATGGACATCTCTCCGGTTTTGCTGTCACCTCGGGGCAGCAGGTACAGCGCGGCCAGGTGATCGGCTACGTGGGAACCAGCGGTCGCACGACGGGACCGCATCTGCACTACGAAGTCCGTATCCGCAACACACCGGTAAATCCGCACAAATACCTGCGCGAGACGATGGATCAGCTGGCCGCTGCAAGTGCTGTGGCAGCAAACCCAACGCGAAACTAAGCCCTTCTTCAATTGACTTGCGGCTTTTCGTGCCGTCGTCCCCTGGCTAATGCCCAGTGTAGATCACGTGCCAGATGGAGCCCGCGCCATCATCCGTCACGAAGAGCGATCCATCGTTCGCGACGGTAACGCCGACGGGGCGTCCCCAGACGTGCCCATCCGCGGTTGTGAATCCTGTCAGGAAGTCCTGGTACTCGCCGGTTGCGTGGCCGTCATGCATGGGCGCACGAATGACCTCATAGCCGGCGCGTTTTGCCTTGTTCCAAGATCCGTGTTCGGCTGCGAATACATCACCCTTATACTCGGCGGGAAACTGCGATCCGTCGTAGAAGGTCATCTCCAGCGAAGCGAAATGTGGCTGCAGCAGAACGTCCGGGGTAGTGACTTTGCTCTTTAACTCGGGATGACTGCCCAAATGCCTCGGGTCCTGCGTGCCGCCCATGTAGTACCAGGGCCAGCCGTAGAAGCCGCCTTCCTTAACGTGGGTGATGTAGTCGGGAACCAGGTTGTCGCCGAGCATATCGCGCTCATTGGTCGAGCACCACAGCTCGCCGGTGATGGGATTGATGGCCTCGCCGACGCAATTGCGAATGCCTGACGCGTAGACCTCCACGAACTTGCCTTCGGGGGTGAACTCGAGCACATCGGCGCGATGGAACTCCTCGGGGTGCGTATCCGGATCGTCGACGTTCGAGTGCGAGCCCACTGAGACGAACATCCGCGTGCCATTTTTCGAGAAGGCGATATCCCGCGTCCAGTGGCCGCCGCCGCGCAACTTTCCGCCGCCGGGTAGATCGGTCAGTTTCTCAGGCGGGCCGCTCGCCTTCATGTCGCCGCTCTGGTAAGGAAAGCGGACTACTGAATCCGTGTTGCCGACATACACCCACTTGGGATTCGGCCCCGGTGGATAGAACGCAATTCCAAATGGCTGGCTGAGATGCTCGGCGAAGGTCTCCACCTGTTTCGGTTTACCGCTTGCGTCCACGCCGCGGAAGACCATGATCTTATTCGAGTAGCTGATGGCCACAAACAGATCGCCGTTGGGAGCGGTGCGAATCAGACGCGGCTGGTTCAGCCCGGTGGCATACTGCTCCACCTTGAAGCCCGCGGGAGCCTGCGGCCAGGCATCGTTTGGCCGCGCGACCATCTGGGCGCCATTGTCTACGCCTTTCGTGGCATAGGGAGCGGGCAGGTCGGCGACGGTCAGCTTCCGAAGCACACCGGGCTTTTCCTGAGAATAGTCGGTGAAGGCCGCCTGGCCGGTGATAACGTTGTCGCTCGGCGAGCTTTGCGCCCAAAGTGAAAGAGCCGACCAGCAAAGGAATGCGAGAGTCAGCGATACGATCGGCAGACGGTAATGGTTCTTCAGCATTTGTTCCTCCAGCTGTAATTTGGATGCAGGGATAGACAAGGGTCGCAAGCGGTTTCCTGGAACGACTCCTCTTTGGACGATCATCGCGCGTCGGCGGACTCTCCTAATTTTTACTCCGGTCCGAAGCCTCAGGCGCGGGCGTAGTCTCGAAATTCACAGGCGCGCTTACCAGCCGCTGGAGCAGTCCCGATGGGACGGTCGCTGTCAGCACGACACGATCTCGGTGGTGCTCGATCTGCGCCGAGTCCAGCAATGCCCTTGTATCAGGATCGGTCATGCCGGCGGGAGCCGCATCTCCCGCCGAGCGGGCGAGGGTCAGAATGCTCCCGATCGATTCCGCTGAAGCCTTTGCCGCAGCCTCCGTAGGAGCGATCTCTTCGACGCGCAGCCGCGTTTTCCCCGTCCAACTCAGCGACGCGATGAATGTCGCGTCAAAGGTGAGCGGCAAGGACATGCCCATCACCTGCACGCTACCCGCCGCATCGCTCAACGGCAGGCCAATCTGACCAACTCCCCAGGCCAACGACAGGAGAGGGACATCACTGTAATGCGCAGCCAACAGGGAAGATCCGGTAAAGGGCAGCGCCGCCGTCCGATAACGGTCCAGAATCGAATGGATCTGTTCCTCGGAAGGGGTATTGCTCACCGCGATCATATCGTAGCCCAGCAGGGTCACGCGGACCGTGCGGCCGTCGCTGGGAATGTTGTAAATCTCGTGCCCGGCGTAGGTCTCAGTGCTGCCCGCCACGCTCGCGAGATAGCGCGAAAGACGTCGTCCGTCGAAGTGGCCGACAAAGACCTCGGAGAAGGCTACCGGCCCGTTCGGCCCGTTCGGATCGGGCATGCGATGCAACGCAAAGGCCACTTCCTCCAGATCGCGCTCAGCGTCGACGCCCGTCTCATCGATGAAGTGCTGGTAGTCGGAATCGTGATGCACAGGATGCTGATTGAAGCGCGTGGCAGCGCGGAGGGGCCGCAGATTGAGATAGACAATACCGTCGGACTCAGGGAGCAGGCGCGCGGCTTCAGGAGGCGCCTTCTTGCGCAGGTAGAGAGCTCCAGCCAGCAGCAGCAGAACGACTAGGACGATCGCGATTGTGACCCTGGTGCGCCGGTGCATTTTAGAGCCTGTTATGAACTTTAGCGTAGGCAGGGACGGGAGCCAATTTTTCTGGATTCTCGGAGTGAGGAGCGACGAATGTTGAGCCCCTTCGAGCGACGAGCGACAATGAAGCCGGGAAAATTGGCACCCCTCCGGGTTGCGGCGAAAATCGCGTCATACTTCGTTGTCGTCCTTACGCGTAGTCCCGCCATGCGCAGCGGACTCCGCCTCGTCTGGCGCGATTTTTGCTCGCAACGCTGCCACGCTAAAGTTCATAACAGGCTCTGGGACGGGCCACTTTCGCCCGCGCATCTATCATCTCATTACCGCAGTGAAGGCGTATGCTCGGCACTTAACTATCTCTTACTCAGCGCGCAGGGCTTCAGTGGGATTGACCGAGGCGGCATGTCGCGCGGGTATGCTGACAGCCAGAGCAGCGATGACAGCCAAAGCTCCGATGGTGATGAAAACCGACAGTGGGTCCGCGGTGCTGGTCTCGAAAAGCAGACCACTTAAAAGACGCGCACCGGCGAAAGCAATGGCTAGACCGGCTGCCATTCCAGCCACTGCGAATTTGGTGGCCTGGCTCAAGACTAAACGCAGAATATCTTCACGTTTGGCTCCTACCGCCATGCGAACGCCAATTTCCCGCGTGCGCTGCGAGACGGAGTAGGCGAGGACGCCGTAGATCCCGATGGCTGCAAGTGTGAGTGCCACCAGCGAAAATATGCCGAGCAGAGCGGCTGTCATTTTCTGTCGCGCGAGCGAATCGGAAAGCACTTCGTCGATCGTCTGGACGTGGTAGATGGGCTGGTTGGGGTCCAATTCATGAATTGCGTTCCTGACCACCGGCACTATACTTTGCGACTCTGAACCGCTTCGCACCAAGAGCACCTCATGCACGCCGAAGCCGGGCAGATAAATTTCCGGCTGGGGCTCCGTCTCCACTCCCAGATCGTGGGCATTCGCCACAACTCCGATCACGGGGATTTTTGTCGGCTTCGGACTTAACACGCCGATAAGAATGTCGGCGCCCACTGGATTTCCTCCGGCGAGATATCGCTGAGCGAATGCCTGATTGACGACGAAGAAGCCGGTGGGGTTGTCGATATCTTTCTGCTCGAATAGCCTGCCCTGCTGCAGACCTAGCCCCATCGTATGGAAGAATGTGGGGCTGACGTAGCGAATCTGCGCCAGGGGATAGGCGCCGGGAGCGAGCGGAGGCGCGCCTTCGACAAGAAAGCGCGTCATCACGCGGGAAGGGTTCAGCGGGATTTGAGTTGTGCTGCCGACGGAGAGAACGCCTGGAGATTGGGAAATCCGGTCGAGAAGTTGTTCAAAGAAGCGGTTTGTCTCGGGGCTGGTGTCCTGATAATGCGGAGCGGGTAATGTGATTTCGAGGCTGAGCAGATGGTCCGTGCGAAAACCGGGATCGACGGCGAGGAGTTTCTGAAAACTTCGGATGACCAAAGTGCTCAGAAACAGCACGACTACTGCGATGGCGATCTCTCCGGCGATCAGCGCACCTCTGCTCAGGCCATGCCGGCCTGTGCTCCCACGATCTCCTGGGCGGAGGGCCTCTGCAAGGCTGGTTACGGTCTTCACCACGGGCAACAGTCCAAACAGAAGGGCGGTCAGTGTGCACGTGCCGAGCGTAAACAGCAGCACAGGAACGCTGAGTCTGATGGACTGAACCAGGGATAAATCAGCTCCGGATGTGTGGGAAAGAGCGAGACGTAATAGCGGTAATGCCAACGCGGCGAGAATTGTTCCGAGTGCACCTCCCAGCAGACAGAGAATCAGCGTCTGAGCTAGAAACTGAGAAAAGAGTCGAATGCGGTCAGCGCCGAGCGCCTGACGGACGGCCACCTCCCGCCGATTTGCAGTCGCTCGCACCATCAGAAGGTTAGCGACATTCGCGCAGGCTATCAGCAATACCAAAACGACCGATCCCATGAGGCTGAGAATCGCTGGCCGCAAGGTTCCAACCAGTTGCTCGCGCAACGGGGTGAGCAGCACGCCAACGTTGCGATTTGTCTGCGGATTGGCTCCGGCGATGCGTCCGGCGATGGTCTGCATGTCGGCTTTGGCCTCAGCCAATTCGATACCGGGACGCAAGCGGCCCAGGACATTGACGGAATGCCAGACGCGGGAAGCCTGGGTGGCCTGATCCAGCAGCGAGAGCGGCAGCCAGACTTCGCCCTCGGCGGGATATGCAGCGCCCGGCGGCAACACTCCGATGATGTTGTAGCTGATTCCGTTCAGATTGACGTTGCGCCCTACGACGCCAGGATCTCTGCCGAAGTAGCGCTGCCATGCCCCTGCGCTCAGAACGGCGACATGATCGCTCCCCGGCTTGTCGTCCTGCTCGCCGAACGTGCGGCCAATCCGAGAAGAGACTCCGAGCAGCGAGAAGAAATTGCCGGATGCGAGAACTCTATGCACCTGCTCGGAATGACCGTCCATTACGAGTGAAACGGTGTTTGGATTCAGAGTGGAATAGGCTGCAATCTGTTCAAAACTCTTCTGCTGGGTTCGCCAATCCTGGTAGTCGGGATAGGTTGCCTCGACGCCTCCTGGCACTTGCGGGTGAGTCTCAAAGATATTCACGACGCGCGCCGCGTCGCGGAATGGAAGAGATTGAAGGAGGAGTCCATAGACGACGCTGAAAATGGCCGTGTTTGCGCCGACCCCGAGAGCGAGCGTCAGGACAGCCGTGAACGTGAATCCAGGAGATTTCCGTAACTGGCGCAGCGCGTAGCGAAGATCCCGCGGCAAGGTCTGCATTGCTTCCCACCTCAGTTAGCAATGAGACGGTCTGTCCGCAAATATTGTCACGCGATATGTGACGGATTATCGCGAAGCTTCCACAACCTGGTCTGCGACGGAACCTTCTCTGGCACCTCAACGTATGGCAGATGAGTATCTCTTCGGGGCAATCTCTGCCAACTCGCCAGGAGCATCATCGATGGACGCTTTAGGGCAAAACCTCAAATTTGCAGCGCGCCAATCGTGGCGCAATCCCGGTTTTAGCGCGACTGTGATCCTTACGCTGGCGCTTTCGATCGGTGCAAACACCGCGATTTTTTCATCGTGAATGCGCTGATACTGAAGAGCCATCCCTATTCGCATCCTGAACGGATGGGCACGATTTACACCCGGGTCACCGGTCCGGTGGCCTCCGACGAACGGCACCACGTGAACGGCGAGCAATGGGAACTGCTGCGCGACGAGGTCTTGGAGTGGGCCTCTATGATGCACCCACAATCGTCACAGTCGTGTTGATGCTCGCATTAGTAACTCTCCTTGCTGTCATCATCCCAACTCTGCGAATTGCAGGAATCGATCCTGCGACGACGCTGCGCGATGAATAAGACGTAACTTCGGTTGGTTTATTCAAGCGATTCCGGTATCCGAAAATGCCGGGATTTGCTGAACGGTTCGTTCTTCCCGCAGAATGATGCTAACGATCTATGGCATTTGAAACGGGACAACGAGTCGGCGACTACGAAGTCGTTCGCGTGCTGGGTACGGGCGGTCTAGGTCAGGTTTATGAGGTGCGGCACGCCATCTCCCAGCGCGCCGAAGCGATGAAGGTTCTACTTCCCGACCAACGCGCGGCTGCGGAAATGGGCGAGCGCTTCCGCCGCGAGATCCAGATGCTGGGGGCGCTTAGCCATCCCAACATTGCCTCGCTGCACAATGCCTTTTATCACGATGGACAGCTCATCATGGTGATGGAGCTGGTCTCCGGCGAGACGCTGCGCGCGAAGAGCACCCGCACGCTGCTCTCCGTTCCCAACGTGCTGCAATATGCCCGGCAGATTCTCTCGGCGCTTGAGTATGCTCACAAACGGGGAGTAGTGCACCGAGATGTCAAGCCGACGAACATTATGATTACTGCCGAAGATGAGATCAAGCTGCTCGACTTCGGCATCGCCATCAGCGATCGCTCGTCGGAGCTCACCGCCCCGGGTTTCATCGTCGGGTCTATTACCTATATGTCTCCGGAGCAGATTTCCGGCGATAAGGCGACTGTCCGATCGGATCTCTATGCAGTCGGCGTGACGCTCTACGAAGTCTTCACCGGACAGCTGCCGGTGGGCGGCGGAAGCAATTTTGAAATCATGCGTGCACACCTGATCGACAAGCCTGCGGCTCCCAATGGGTTGAACCCACGCCTGCCGGCTGTGCTCTCGAATGCGATCCTCACGGCCCTCGAAAAGAAGCCAGAAGACCGGTTTGCCAGCGCGCAGGAGTTTCTGGCCGCACTTTCCGCCGTTCCCGCGGCAGGAATGGATGACGTCTATTCGGTCGCCACCACGCAGGTGCGGGTCCCGGGCAGCTCCGGTCAGCGGGTTCAGCAGCCCAGTGGCAGCCAACCCGCAAATTCGACGCCGCAGAGTTTTCCCGTGGGCGACATCACGAAGAAGCTTGCTGTCTACATCGGCCCCATCGCCAGCGTTCTTATCCGTAAGCTGGCCGCCAACTGCTCGGATCTCGACCGGCTCTATGAAGAGGCGGCTGCACACATCCCGTCTGAAGCTGACCGGCAACGTTTTTTGCAATCGAAGCGAAGCTAGTTGTATTAACAGACCCTAGTCGCATCCCCAAATTTCGAAACTAAAGTGTTGGCTCCGTCGTGTGGCAACTTACGAGGATCAGCTCTCTTCGATAGGTTCCGAGGGTATGTCGGCGGGGTCGAGTTGGTCGTGCGCGAGCGATGCCGCCTGCGGCGCAAGAATGCTGAAGGTCCGTCGCAGATGCCTGGGCGCAGACGTAATCAAACTCCACCCCACGGCCAGGATGGACAAAAGGGCCGCTGCGGAGGCCATAAAGTAGAACAGGCCATTGATGCTGAAACGCGCCATGACGGTTGTGCCGATAAGAGGCCCGGCCACCGAACCGAGCCCGCTTATGAGGATGAGCTGGCCGCTGACCGCTACGACTCGGTCGGCCGGCATGCGGTCGTGCGCGTTGGCAACGCAGACCGGGTAAAGGGTCGACATAAAGCCGCCAAGCAAAGCAGCGGTGGGCAGGACGAACCGCAGAGTAGGAGGCAGGAGGACCAGGGAGATCGCACTAGCCGCGAAGCCTACGCCAAGCGCGGCCAGCACGATGCGCCGGTCGAAGCGATCCGAGAGCCAGCCGACCGGAACCTGGAAGGCGAGCCCACCGATCACGGCCACGAGCATGGCCAGCGCGATGGTTTCGCGCCCAGTTCCCTCGTCCTGCAACCACGCCGGAACGAGCGCATAAAACGCGCTCGTGATGAGTCCGCTGATTACGCAGCCGATGACGGCGAGGGGTGCTGCATGCAGGAGGTGACCATAGGGCAGTTTCTCCGAGACGGTCACCACGGGCGGCTCGGCCCGGGTCATGCTCACCATGACCAGCGCCACGGCAAGCAGAGCGACGATGGCGCTGAAGGATTTCCCTCCCTCGAGCTTGACCCCGCCGATCAGGAGTTGTCCCACAGCTAGAGCCACGAAGGTGCCGACCATGTAGATCGAGAAGACCCTACCCCGCTCCGATGGCTGGGCCTTGGCGTTGAGCCAGCTCTCAGTCGTGACAAAGACTCCGGCGGCGCCGATACCGACGATCGCACGCAGCAACATCCAGGACAACGGTCCGGTCAGGATCGGCATAGCCGCGGTTGCTGCGACGGCTAGGCCAGCTAAGGCGGCGTAGGAACGGATGTGTCCGATCCGCTCAATAATCTGTCCACAGCGCAACGCGCCCAGCGTGAAGCCGGCGAAGTAGCTGCTGAGCACGAGACCATCCAGCTCCGCGCCGAAGTCCCCAATCGCCAACCGCAGGGAGATGAATGTGTTGAAGAAGCCATTGGCTAGCTGGATGATGCTCGTAGCGACGATGAGCATTCCAATCTGGGCACGCATCGACTCATTCGAATGCACCGCCACTCATCCCTCACACCGTAGATCGAAGATAATCCCGTCGAGCTGCGCCCGTCCAACGTTACCCGCATCATGTCCGGGCTATCATTTAAGTTTAGTTTGATGCACGAAAGGCGGCAATTCGCTGGTATTGCTGTCTCTAAGTTCGTGCACAAGAGCGCGTACAGGCCCTAGTTATTCAGCATCTCCATCGCCTTCTTGAGGCTGGTGTGCATGCGATTGAAAGAGGTTGTCACCTGGGCAATTTCGTCCTTCCCGCTCACCGGCAACGGCGGCAAATCGATCTCTCCGGTCGAGATGCGATCAGCTGACTGGCTAACCCGGCGCAGCGGCTGGATCACGAGGTAGTACATCCCGATATCGATGAGAGCAATGGCGGCGAAGAAGATGGTTCCCAGTGTGATGAGCAGGTTGCGAAAGCCTTCATTTACCATCTTGACCGGTACCGACATTGGAACAGAGATGATTTGCGCTGCCACGATCTCATGCGGGTGCCAGCCAAAGCCGTTCTGTGTGCCATAGCGCTTTACCAATGCCGCAGGAGCAACGCTGGGCTGGCTGTGGCAGGTGAGACATCCCTCCTCCACCGCGATGGGCCGCGCCAGGTACAGGCTCTGGCCTACGGCGGTGTTTCTCTCGCCCACCACCTGCGCTTTCTCCGGATGGTTGCGGAAATCGTTGACGATGTCGGCCTCCCAGTCCGAGGCGCGATCGACGAGATTGGTCGGGTTCAGGGTCGCTTCCTTATAGGTGTAATCGGGGAAGGTCTTCCGCAGCCGGTTAAATGTAACGGTCGCTGCATAAAAGGGGATGGTCTGGGGCAGAAATTCGTTCTTATGGTTGGGCGTGTTTTCGAGAATCGGGCTGATTTCCTCTTCCGTGTAGTCGCGAGTGGCTTTGGAGCTGGCCGCCATAAGCTCCGCTTGATTCAGCACTGTTTTCTTCGCATCTTCCAGCAGAAAGCTGCGCGCGTTCATCGCGATGAGTACGAGTCCAAGGCCAAAAACAAGGATGAGCAGTAGATTGAGTTTGGCAAGAAGTTTCACGCAACATGGTCCTTTGTGCGCATTACAGCACAGGCGTGCGAAATTGCGAACGGTTACTTTAGAAGAGATTGCGTGGTCCGGGAATTCTCAGCCATGTGCCGGTTCAACACCGATCGCAATTACGAAGTAATTCGCCGGAATGCTGCCAACATTCTTCAGTCCATGCATCGTGTTCGAAGCGGCAAAAGCGACCCCGCCCGGGCCAATCTGTTCTCGCCTTTCGTCCATGATGAATTCGACGGTACCTTCACGGATCAGCATCATCTCGGTATGCACATGTTTATGAGCGGGATGCGGCATCTGCCCAGGCATGAGCGTGGTTTCATGTAATTCAATAGTCTCTCCGGTCGATAGGGTTCCTTTCAGCACCGGCCGCGTGGCTGCTCCATTGGGCGAACGAGTTACGGGCAGCTTGTCAAATGAGAATGTCGTCGATTGGGTGGGCAACGACGAGGCCGCGGTTGGTGTCTGCGCGGCGGCGAGGGTACTGTCTGGAAATGCGACACCGAGCAACGCCAGTGCTGGAAGAGTAGAGCAAAGATCGCGACGGGTGAGATTTTTCATCGGTTCATCATACTGAGAAACCAAGCGGTTCATTCTGAACACTCATCGAGAATCATTTCTCCATTGACAGAGCCCTGCTTAAAATCCCACTACTTTCTAATGCCCCGAAAGTTGGCGGCACTCTGGATGGTAGTCAGGTCGCATGGGCATCCGGAGACGTCACGCCGCAGGGACTCATCGTGGACGGGAGCGGTCGGTCCCTGCTGACCGAAACATTTACTCCAACGCAGCAGCGTTTTCAGGGGCATCATTGGGAGGAAAACCCGATCACGCGCGAAGACCAGGTCCAGATCTACGAAGAACTGGCAGTCAACCCGGAGGGCTTCCTGACAACGAGTTTCATTGCTCTCGATCACAAGGTGAAGGACAATCGCCTGCAGCCGCAGGGTTGGAGCTCCAAGGGCCCGTTTGCGAAAGAGACTGGTCCAGTGGGGACCTGCGTGACATCCACAGTTTGCGATCCCGGATATCAAAATGGCAGCCGATCGAACGTAGTGCGCTATCTGGTTCCTTTGAGCGCCTGTAGGAACGCGGCCTGCGTGAACGCAGCCACAACCGTTCTCGCAATCTTGTACTACCAGACGATTCCTCACTAAGCAGAGAGCCACCGACGCGACTGGCATCGATACAGATCGACTCGTCCGCTTCATCCGCGATCTGAAGGTCGCGAAAACTCCGGTGGAGAATTGGGTGTTGCCGATTGCGACAGGCGAATCCGCGATCCCGTAAACTACCCCTGGGAGAAAACGCTAGGCCACGAAGGGCCGTGGCGCGCCATTGCAGCGCTCTTTCCGCCGTGCTAAAATCCTGATTTGTACCCCTCTCGCTGTAGACGTGTTCGTGTGTCTGGAGCGTGAATAGGTATTGGCAGTGTTGGGCTGGCGTAGCTCAGCTGGTAGAGCTCCTGATTTGTAATCAGGCGGTCGGGGGTTCAAGTCCCTTCGCCAGCTCCAGATTCTCCAGGGCAAGGCAGACGTGAGCAGGGTTGCCGGTCACCCTCCGCAGCGAAATCCCTAAGCCAGCGCATTAAGTTTTGCCGGAGTTCGGCTCCGGAATGCTGGGGACTGGCCCTCCAGGCAAGGGTGCCTTCGGCGCGGTCCTGGGGATCGGTAGTGGCTTGATGACGCTGAATAGGCGAGAGAGCGAAGCGGCTTGCCGCATAGCCCTCGAATGATGTGCACAGGTGGCCGAGTGGTTAATGGCAGCAGACTGTAAATCTGCCGCTCCTTGGAGCTACGGAGGTTCGAAACCTCCCCTGTGCACCAGAGATTGAGGTAGGTTTTGGAAGGCGTCAGAATGCGGTTCGAAGGCGGAAAGCGCAAACTCGTGGCGCTCGCCGGGATTGCGATTCTGGCGGCTTTAGCCTGGGAGACGTTGGACGCGGGGAGGATTCGACTGCTGGTCTTCGTGCTGCTGGGCGGATTTGCTCTTCGCATCGCGCTGACCGCAGGTCGTTCGCGGTACGATGAGACAGAGCATCCGGATTAGGTTTTAATTGTTGAGGCGGTTGGCAACGCTGATGTAGCTCAGTTGGTAGAGCACTCCCTTGGTAAGGGAGAGGTCACCGGTTCAATCCCGGTCATCAGCTCCAGAATTTGAGTGGTTTTAGGCCGACGGCTTTGGCTGTCGGCCTGTAGCATCCGGCGGGAGTAACTCAGTGGTAGAGTCACAGCCTTCCAAGCTGTTGGTCGCGGGTTCGATTCCCGTCTCCCGCTCCAGAGTTTGCAGGAAGGTAAGCGAATAGCCATTGGCTGAGCGCACAAGGTAGCAAGAAGATGTTCGAACAGGCAGTGCTCCCCATACAGGACCAGAAGACCTTCGCCGAAGTGCATAGGGCACTGGAAGAGGCTTTTAACCCTGGGCATGTTGGAGATTTTCTTCGCATGGTACAGCGAGCCAAGCTGCGCGCGCGGCAGTTTGAGGCGGTTCTGGCGAATGGGCTTCTCGGCGCAGAGACGCCTGCGAAGTACGCTGCACTGGGCGATTCCGACCGCGGGCAGGTGCGCGAGCAGTACCTGAGCATGGTGGAGAAGGTTGATCTGTCCATCCGGTCGAAGTTTTTGAAGGTGTACGCGTACTACTGAAGCGGACACGGATTTAGCGCAGCCTGCTAAGGGCTGCCAAACATGGGTTTTGTATTTCTTAGGAGAAGGAAATGGCGAAGGAGAAATTTGATCGTTCGAAGCCGCACGTGAACGTGGGGACGATCGGGCACATTGACCACGGGAAGACGACGTTGACGGCGGCGATCACGAAGGTGTTGTCCAAGCACAACCCGAAGA
>JBAVYX010000036.1:0-38617 GCA_049588475.1 Silvibacterium sp.
GATCGGCAATCAGCCCAGGCCCGGTCGGGTGCCATCCCAGGCGCTCCTGCGTTTGCGCGCTGGAGGCCACAATGTCGAGGCCCGCGAACATGGCAAGCCAGCCGAAATGTCCGGCTGCTTCTTCCGGGGTCAAGGAAGCAATCGGGACATGGAGGCCGCGGCCAATGACCTCGGCGATGTCTCGAGCGGAGACTCCCTCTTCTGCTACAGCGTGGTACCTTGCGCCCGGCTCTGCCTTCTCGATCGCCAGCCTGTAGAGGCGGGCAGTGTCGTGAACGTGGGCCGCGGCCCAGCGGTTGAGTCCGTCGCCAATGTACGCCGAGACGCCCTTCTGGCGAGCTACTGCCATAGAGTAGGTGACGAGGCCCTGCTTGACCGTGTTGTGGACCTGAGGAAGTCGCACCACCGACACGTTTACACCGCGGGCCAACAGCGCGGCGCCGGCCGCTTCGGAGGCGCGAGGGTAGGTTGCCGGGTTGGGCGGTGGCGGCATATCATCCTCCGTCGCTGCGCGGCCGCGCGCCAGCAGCCCGAGTCCGGAGGTGACGAGCAGTGGGCGGTCGGAGCCTTCGAGCGCAGAGCCGAGCGCCTCGATGGCGAGCCTGTCCATCTCACAATTCGCCTCAAACTTCGAGAAGTCGTGATTAAAAGCGCAGTGAATCACGCCGTCCGATTCAGCAGCGCCGCTACGCAGACTTTCGAGGTCTTCGAGATCTCCTCGATGAACCTGGGCGCCAGCGGCGATGAGAGACTTGGCGCCTGCATCGGAGCGCGTCAGTCCGAGCACCTGATGGCCCGCGTTGATGAGTTCCGGAACAATGGCTGAACCGACAAAACCTGTAGAGCCGGTGACAAAAATACGCATCTCAATCTCCTTTGCTTCTTGAACAAGGGCGCCTTCGTGTCCTGTTACAAGAGATGGAAGACGTCCGGGATACGATCTATACTGGAAGTCCTTATTTTTGGTCCGATCGTCCGGGTGGCTTTTGGAGTATGGCTTATGGATCCGCTCTCAGATGTGCTGTCATTGCTGAAGCCGCGTAGTTACAGGTCCGGTGGCTTTGATGTGGGTGGAGACCTGGCTATCAAATTTCCTAAGCATGAAGGCATCAAATGCTATGCCGTGGTCTCTGGCCAGTGCTGGCTGTCGGTGGACGGTGTTCCCGACGCGGTGCGCCTTGCGGCGGGGGACTGCTTCCTTCTGCCGCGCGGGCTGCCTTTCAACCTGGCGACCGATCTGACGCTGACGCCGGTCGACTTCTCTACGCTGCTTTCGGCAAAGCCGAATGGTAGTACGGTCTCGCACAACGGTGGCGGGGATTGCTTTCTTGTCGGCGGGCACTTCGTTCTTACCGGCGGCCATGCCGACATTCTGTTGGGGTTTCTGCCGCCCATCGTGCATATCCGGAAAGAATCGGATAAGGCGGCGATGCGCTGGTCACTGGAGCGGATGATGAAGGAGCTGCGCGATCCACAGCCAGGCGGATTTCTCGTCATACAACAGCTCGCCTATCTGATGCTGGTTCAGGCACTGCGACTGCATCTGGAGGAAGGGGTAAGAGGTGGCGTTGGGTGGCTCTTCGCCCTGGCCGATAAAGAGATGAGCGCGGCGATCACCTGTATGCACGACGATCCGGCGCATCGCTGGACAATACAGGAGCTGGCGGAGCGCGCCCGCATGTCGCGATCAATCTTTGCCCTGAGGTTCAAAGAGACGGTAGGGGCGACACCTATGGAATACCTGACGCGTTGGCGCATGATGCTGGCCGGGGACAGGCTGATGAATTCGAGTGATCCGCTCTCCGGCATCGCTCTTTCGCTCGGCTACGAATCCGAAAGCGCTTTTGGGAAAGCCTTCAAAAGGATGATGGGCTGTTCGCCACGGCAATATGGCCGTGGCCGGAATCCGACTTCCCCTTCACATAGCGAGCGGGAAGAAGCCCGCGCCGATCAGCTCCAATCTATCGCAGGTTGATATGCGCGGCACTCTATCGTCGCCTACTCGATCCGCAACACCTGCATTGGATGGACGGAAGCCGCCCGCCGGGCTGGCAGGTAGCAAGCCAGTACAGCCGCCGCCAGCAGAACCAATCCCACTGCACCAAACGCGCCGAAGTCCATTGCGCCTACACCGAAGAGCATGCTGCGCATGGCGCGACCGACGAAGTAAGCGCCGACCAGCCCGAGGGCCGATCCGATGCAGGCCAACAGCACGCCTTCGCGCACAACCATGCCGACTACGCGATTCCGGGTTGCGCCCAGGGCCATGCGCAAGGCAATTTCGTGCGAGCGTTGCGCCACCGAGAAGGCCATCACACCGTAGATGCCCAGGGCGGCTAGAAGCAACGCCACCACGGCAAAGCTCGCAAAGAGGATCACCGTGAAGCGGTCATTGGCCAACACTTCGTCCCGCACCTGGTCCATGGTGCGGGGCGTAGCCAGCGCGATCTGCGGGTCGACGCTGTGAACGGCCGCCGCGATGCTCTTGGTCATCGACGCCGGGTCTTCGCCCGTGCGCACTGCGATACCGGCGGACGGCCACGGAATCTGCCAGAAAGGGATCAGGATCTCCGGATAGTCTTCGCGGAGTCCGCCGCTGCGGACGGTGTGATATACGCCGACGATCTGCCATTCGATGGGTGGCCCAAGTTGCTGAACTCCGGGAATCAGCTGCTCAACCATGATGCGTTGTTGCAGAGGATCGGTTCCTTTGAGGAACTTGCTGGCGAACTCTTCGTTGACCACGGCGACTTTTACACTTGCGGCCGTGTCCTGTCCGTTGAAGGTCCGGCCCTTAGTCAGGTGGATTCCGAAGGTCTGGAAATAATCGGGCGTCACCATGCCGAAGCCAGATAGCGGGCGCTGCGACGGGTCTGCATAGGAGGGTCCGCCCGCAATCGTGAAAGGCATACCGAAGCCCGCCCCGTAAAGGGGCATTCCGGTCTGCGCCGCAGCGTGGGAGACTCCAGGAACAGCTTCGATGCGGGCAAGAATCTGCCGATAGTAGGCGGTAATCTGTGCAGGTTCTTTGGAGCGGGTGTCCGGGACCGGCAGGAAGAAGGTGAGAATGTGGTCGGTCTGGATGCCCAGGTCGACGCGCGACAGATTCAAGAAGCTGTGGATGGCCAACCCTGCTCCGGCAAGCAGCGCGAGAGCCAGTGCGAACTCTCCCACCACGAGGATGCGGCGGAGGCGGTGGCGCCCCACGCCGGTGCCCGAGCGTCCACCCTCTTTGAGGGTCTCGGCGGGATCGACGCGCGAGGCATACCACGCCGGAATGCAGCCAAAGAGTAGAGCGTTGTCGCCAGCAGCGTGAACAGAAGAATGGGAACATTGAGGCTTAGATCTGCTTCGCTCGGGATCGTGCCTTCCGGCATGACCGCAACCAGTCCCCGCAGCATGCCATAACCTACCGCCACGCCCAGGACCCCGCCGGCAATTGCCAGCAGCAGGCTTTCGGTAATTAACTGGGCGAAGATCGTCTTCGGCATCGCACCCATCGCGCTGCGGACGGCTACTTCCTTCTGCCGTGTCATGCCCTTGGCCAGCAGCAGGTTGGCAACATTGACACAGGCGATAAGCAGGATGAATCCAACCGCGCCCAAAAGCAGCCAGAGAGTCGTAATGCGCTCGCTGGGCAGAAAGTCATTCTTGAGCGGTTCGACAAACGATCCCCAGCCTTTGTCGCTCTTCGGATAGGCCTGTGCGATGGCCGCCGTCACGGCGTTCATGTTTTCCCGGGCCTGCTGCAGTGTTACCTCCGGCTTCATCCGCGCCATCACCAGCAGCCAGTGGAAGTCGTGATTGAGCTGCTCGGGGCGGAAGGCGATCGGCGTGACCATCTCTCCCTGGCCACGATCCGCCATGCCCGGAGCCAGCACGCCAACTACAGTGTGCGGTTCTCCGTCGACCGTCATGGTCGTGCCCACGATATGGCTGTTGCTGCCCAGCCGCTTCCAGAGGTTGTACATCAGAATGACTTCGCGGTCCTTGCCCACCTGGCCTTCTTCGGGCAGAAAGTCGCGGCCCATCAGAAAGCGATACCCGAGCATTTTGTAGAAACCCGGGGTCGTTCGTCTTCCCTCGATGTATTCGGGTTGGTCATGGGTGGCGATATTGAAGGAACCGCCTGTCCATGCACACATGTCCTCGAATACCGTGTTCTGGTTTCTCCAGTCGGTGAAGTCTCCCGCCGAAACTCCATTGTGATAGGTCTTTATCTTCGACCACACGACCACCAACTGCTCGGGATGCGGATACGGCAGCGGTGCCAGCAGAGTCGCGTAGTCCACGGTGAAGATTGCGGTATTGGCGCCAATGCCCAGCGCCAGCGTGAGCAATACGGTAAGAGTCAGGCCAGGATTCTTGAGCAGAACGCGCAGACTATAGCGGACATTCTGAAGCAGAGTCTGCATCGTGCACCCAGGTCGTCGCAGGATTATGGTCCACGCGCGCAGCTCCGCGCATGCATAACATACGTAGCAAACTTAAAAACGTTCACCAAGAAAATGAAAGTGTCCGAACATGGACAGAAGAGTGATCGGCGACCAGAATTTATAAGCCGATTCAGAGCACCGAAGTAGTACGCTAACTTTACCCAATCTCCGGAGGCGAGCATGAGCCTGAATCTGAGCCATACATCTACATCTGTACTCAAACCCCAAATTGTTGATGAGATCGATGCGCGCGTCGCCCGACAGCATCTGCTCCAGCACCCCTTCTACCAGACCTGGTCGCGCGGAGAGCTCTCCCTCGAAGCACTGCGCGATTACGCTGCCCAGTACTACCACCATGTCGCCGCGTTTCCGACGTATCTCTCAGCTGTTCATGCTCAGACCGAGAACGCAGAAGTGCGCCGGCATATCCTCTCGAACCTTATTGATGAAGAAGCGGGTACGCCGAACCACCCCGAGCTTTGGCTTCAGTTTGCCGAGAGTCTCGGTCTTGACCGTACCGAGGTCAGGCAGAGCGCGCAGTGGCCCGCGACGAAAAAGCTCATCGAGGATTTCCGCTCCTGCTGCAGCAATCGCGGGACGGGAGTAGGCCTGGCCGCTCTCTATGCGTACGAGAGCCAGATTCCGGCGGTCTCGGAAAAGAAAATTCAAGGTCTCAGGCAGCACTATGGTTTCTCGAATCCGGACGGCTACAAATACTTCACCGTCCACATCGAGGCTGACCGCGAGCATGCTGCGGTCGAAGCGGCACAGATTGCGCAGCTGGTGGACTCAGAGCGTCGCGCTGCGCTCGAGGCCGTTGGAGAAATCCTTGCGGGTCTTTACGGTCTGTTATCCGCTGTGTGCGAACGCCACGGCATTGCGACTGCCTGTGTAAATTAGGGCGAACGATTGAGCAAGAAAAAGCCCGGCTGCTGACCGGGCTTTTTCTGTGTTCGGAGCGGATTAAAAGCGGTGGCACCCCTGTCCATCAGTGACTTTGTTCAGGACGTTGTTAGCTGCCTGCAACTCGCGGCTATAGCAGTTGCCGAGGGTGTCGTTGTAGACATAGGTTTGTTTGCTGCTTTGCCCGCTGTTGGCGCCGAGAGAGAAGCCGGTGGGTGAAGCAACGAAGGTCGCCGTGTCTCCGGAGGTCACCTCGTTGCTCACACTGGAATGAAAGATGGGAAATCCTTCGAGGGTATCGGTTTCCTTGCGCTGAAAGTTCTGATCGACCGTACTGACCTGGCCGATATTGCCGTTGCTCTCAAGCGTTTCTAGATAGTTGATGGTGAAGGGGTAGGAGAAATTGTTCTCCTTCGTGGTAGAGAGAAAGCCCTGCTGCGTCGTTGTCTTCTGGTCCACCGTCGAGGTTTGCACTACTCCTTGGCCGAAGGTGGTTGCGGTGGAGGTCACGGTCTGGGCATTGCTGAAATTCACATTACCGTCGACCTTCGTGCTGACCCGCCCATGCGAAGTGTTTACGTAGCCGGCGATGGTGAATTTCTGCGCGCTGGTCACGGTCGCCAATCCTCCACCGTTGCCGCTTGAATCGAACGCGACATTGCTGACGACTGTTGGACTGGGATCAGTGAGCGTGTCTTCTGTTACTGCCCCGGTTACCTGCTTGCTTCCATGGTCTTCGTATACCAGCAGGCTAGCTACGGTGGTGAAGTATTCGAAGGCGTTGTAGACGGCGACGCCGACCGTGTGCTGTTGACCGTCGCTCAAAACACCGGCGAAGGGGGTTAGATCCACGCGGTAGGGCAGCAAGTTTAGAGTTTGCACGCCGGGGATCGGAATCCACAGGCCGGGATCGACGCCGCCGGTGTAGATCCACGGGAAGACCGGCGCGACGCCCGCGGGTTTGCCGTCGATGCTGACGTTTACCTGGCGAAAGGCGGTGTTACCGCAGTCGTTCACGTCGCTCGCAACGCTGTTCGGCAGGCAAAAGAACCACTGCTCCTCCTCGTTCTGGCTTTGCGCGACTACATCGAGGTACGCGCTCTCGACATTTGTCGGAAGAGTGAAGGTCTGAGTCAGCTCTGGAGTCGAGGCGTTCAGCAGGGCGCTTCCATTGTCGGGTAAAGGCAATACGAGGTCCGCCGTTATCGGGGCTGGGTTGCCGAAGTCCGCTTGGTAGAACTCCAGCTTGAAGGTGCCGAAGATGGTCGAGGTCAAACCATCGGCGCCAACGATATTGCCCAGGCTCGCGTAACCCGTTTGCGGTGCCTTGAAGAGCGAAGTGTAGTCGGTAAGATCGCGCTCCACATGCCACGTGTCGGTCACGTTTTGCAGAGGCTCAGCCGTGGTGCCGAAGTAGATGTTCACGTTGCCGAAGAAGACCTGTCCGGTACGGTCGAACTGGACGCCCGCCTGGATGGAAAAGTCACCTGTAAAAATGACTTTCGCCCATGGACCTGGGCAGTCGGCGGGAGGCGCAAAGCTAAAAGTCTTGTTGTTGAAGTCGGCGAATGCCTGGTTAGTAAGCAGTGTGACTTCGCAATGCTTGGTATGTGGCCGCGGCACGAGAGGATCGGCGGTGGCTTCAAGGGAGGTTCCGGTTGTGATCGGGCTATAGAGGGATGCGCTCGATTGGGCTGAGAGCGGAAGTGCGATGGCGGCGGCGAGCACTGCGAAGAGCGGAGCTCGAAGACTCGGATGGGGGAATCGCAACGTATGCATCGATGATCCTTTGATCGAAGTAAGAGCCAGCCGATTGCGGGTGGGGCGCAAAGCCGGTTATGTGACGAAGGTTTGCCACAACAGGAAGAGATTCAACCCTACAACGACGCTCACAGTCAACCACCCCAGCCCATGGGTGGTCCGCCGATTGACGAATTCGCCCATCACTTTGCGATTCCCGGTCAGCAGAAGCAGTGGAATCAGCGCGAAGGGCAGCGCGAAACTCAGCACTACCTGCGAGAGAATCAGGATCTTCAGGGGATCGAGTCCGCTGGCAATTACCACGATGGCGGGGACGAGCGTCAGTAGCCGGCGAAGAAAGATGCTGAAGCGGATGTTCAAAAAGCCTTCGATGATCACCTGACCGGCCATCGTGCCCACAGTCGAAGACGAGAGCCCGGAACAGAGCAACGCCACGGCAAAGATAACCGCAGAGGCCTCACCCAGCAGCGGTCCCAGCGTCCGGTGAGCGTCCTCGATGGGGTTCGCCAGCACCTGGCCCCCTAAAGCTGTTGCGGCGACGATCAGCATGGCTGAGTTCACGAGCCAGGCTGCATTCATGGCCGCGAAGACATCGATCGTCTCAAAGCGCAGATGCCTTAGCCGGGACAGATACCTGTGGCGCGCATTCGCTACCTTCTCTTCGCGCAGGCGCGGCTGTACCAACGCCGAGTGGAGATAAATCACGTGCGGCATCACCGTCGCGCCCAGCATTCCCACCGCGATGTAGATGCTCTTCCCGTCCACTATCGGTACCAGCGTGTGCAGCGCAATTGCCGACCATTGCGGACGAATCAGCAGCATCTCGATCGCATAGCAGACGCCGATCACACAGACGAACCCCATAATGGCGTATTCCAGCTTGCGGAAGCCCCACAGTTCCAGCGCCAGGATGGCGAAAACACAGATAGCCGAAAGCACCGCCGCAGCTAGCAGAATCTCTGTCTTGTTCCAGCCCTGTCCCAGGAGCCAGGGACCGAAGAGCAGATAGAAGCCCAGCGCTGCGCCCAGAAACTCGGCCATGTCCGTGGCCAACGCCGATACCTCAGCCGCCACCCATAGAAAAAGTGTCACCGGCCTCGGAAAGCGCTCGCGGCAGTTCTGCGGCAGCGTTCTGCCCGTGGCAATCCCCAGCTTGGCGGCCAGATATTGAATCAGAATCGCCATGGCATTCGACCACAGCAGCACCCACAACAGCTTGTAGCCAAAGCGCGATCCGCCATCGAAGTTGGTGGCGAAGTTGCCGGGGTCGATGTAGGCGATGCTGGCCACAAACGCTGGCCCAAAGTACGACCACAATTCCGAGCTACGCAGCCGGGGCAGCAGGGACGGACGGGCGGCTTGGGTCGTGGGGGTGGCCATACGCTTTCGCTCAGTATAGGGACGATTTCCAAGTTTGTAAACTATAGTTAATTCACTTTTATTAACAATTGTTCATATGCCGGCGTCGGACTATCCTCCTGGATAGCATTGGATAATGTCGCGCTTGGCGGCGTCGAAGGCATGCGATAGGCTTGCCAAGGAATCATTCACCCGAAACGGAAGGCGTCCCCCTCATGAAAGTGCTTGTCATCGGCGCAGGCGGCCGCGAACACGCCCTCGTATGGGCCCTCCGCAAATCTCCGCGCGTCACCGATATCGTCTGTGCGCCCGGCAATGGGGGTATCGCATCCGTTGCACGTTGTATCCCCGCCAGCCCCAAAGACCTCAACGACATGCTGCGCGTGATTGGAGAAGAGGCGCCCAACCTCACCGTTGTGGGTCCAGAGCTGCCTCTCTCGCTCGGCCTGGTCGATGAGCTCGCCCGCCGCGGCCTCGCGGTCTTCGGACCCACCCGCGCCGCAGCCATGCTGGAAACCAGCAAGGCCTTCGCCAAGCGCTTCATGCAGCGCTACAAAATACCTACTGCCCACTACGCGGTCTGCACCACCCCGCAGGAAGCCCTCGACTCGCTCCATTTCTTTCACCTGCCGGTTGTCATCAAGGCAGACGGGCTCGCTTCCGGCAAGGGCGTACTCATCTGCGAATCGAAGCACGAGGCCGAGGAGGCCATCACCGGACTGTTCAGCGGCAAGCTGCTGGGGAGTGTGGAAACGAGCGTGGTCATCGAAGAGTTCCTCAGCGGAGAAGAGGTGTCTTTTCTCCTGTTGAGCGACGGCAAACACGTCGCGCCCCTCGTTCCCGCTCAGGATCACAAGCGCCTCGGCGAAGGAGACACCGGACCGAACACGGGCGGCATGGGCGTCTATTCGACCGACCGAATTCTGGATACCCAGATGCGGGAGTGGCTGATACACCACGTCGCCCAGCCCACCATCGACGGAATGGCGGCGGAAGACACTCCGTTCATCGGTGTGCTCTACTGCGGCCTGATGATGACGGCGCGCGGCCCGATGGTGCTTGAATACAACACCCGCTTCGGTGATCCGGAGACGCAAGCAATTCTGGTCCGTATGGAAAGCGATCTTGTCGATGCTCTCGAAGCCTGCGTAGAAGGGCGCCTCAGCGAAACCGAGTTCAGCTGGAAACCCGGCGCATCCGCCTCTGTCATCGCTGCGTCAGACGGTTATCCGGGCAGTTATACTACCGGACATCGCATCACCGGTCTCAACGACGCTGCCCGGACCAGCGGCGTTGAAGTCTTCCATGCGGGCACCGCCCTGGTCGACGGTAACTATCTCACCAGCGGAGGCCGGGTGCTGGCGGTTACGGCCACAGCCGACTCTCTCGACGGCGCGCTCCAGCGCGCCTATGAAGCCATGGGCAAGGTTCATTTCGAAGGCATGTACTACCGCCGAGACATCGGTCACCGCGCGCGCAAGACGCAATAGCTGTAGCTCCTTCCGATCGATGCGACGACGCTCTGATAGGCTTTCCTCTTGGAACGTTGTTCAGCGAGGTGAGGCATGCATCGGAGAACTTTCCTGAGAGCCGCGATGAGCGCGACGATCCTTCAGGCCGGCGGGTTTGCCAGTCGCGTTTCCGGCCGGGGAATCGGGATATCGAATCTGTTGTCTTCGATTGCTGCGCCGCCCGCGCAGAATGCCCTGAAGCCCATGGCGCTCGGCCTGATGATTCAGCCTGCGACTGGAGCGGAGGCCGCCATCTCGCGGGTGAAAGAACTGGGCTTTTCCAACTGCTTTCTTTCGTTGGATGGCTATCTTGGCAAGTTCAGCGAATCCCTTGCACAGGAATTGCGGGCATTGCTGGATAAATATGACGTCGTCGCAACGAGTGTCGAGGTCGTGGGGCCGGGCCGGCTGGTATGGGATTTTCTCGATGGACCCTCGACCATTGGCCTTGTGCCGCGCGAAAGTCGATCAGCCAGAATCGACGCATTGAAACAAACCTCCGATTTCGCGAAGCTGCTGGGGGTTCCGCGCGTGCAGACCCATTGCGGCTTCATTCCGGAGAATCCTAGAGATTTGCTCTATGAGGAGACTGTGCTTGCCATTCGTGAGGCTGCCATGCACTGCGCCACGAACGGGCAAGACTTTCTTATGGAGACCGGGCAGGAAACTCCCACCACCATGAAGCGCGCCATTCAGGACGTAGACCAGCCGAATCTGGGTGTAGGATTGGACACCGCGAACCTGATTCTCTATGGCAAAGCCAATCCGGTGGATGCCGTCGACATGATCGGCCCGCACGTGAAGAGTGTTCATGCGAAAGACGGCAGATGGCCCACCGATCCAATGAAGCTGGGTGAGGAGGTGCTGATCGGCACCGGCTTAGTCGACTTTATGCAGGTGTTTACCAGGCTTCACAAACTCGGCTACAGCGGCGCGATCACCATTGAACGTGAAACCTCAGGCCCGCAGCAGATTGAAGACGTGAAGAAAGAGAAAGTGTATCTGGAAGGGATCATTGCCCAGGTACAAGGCAGTCACGCATAAGGAGAATCTGTGGATAGACGAGACTTCATCAGTGGTACGGCTGCGGCTTCGGGGCTACTGCTTCTGAATTCCCGAACGGCCTTCGGTTACGAAGCCAACTCAGCGGTGCGGCTGGCACTCCTCGGCTGCGGCAATCGCGGAACCTCGGTGGCTACGTCATTCGCAAAGAACACCAGCGCGCGGATTGTCGCGCTCGCAGATATTTTTCCTGACCAGCTTGAGAAGGGAAAGGCGCATTTCGACGAACTCGCGGGCACGCTAGGCTACACGGGCGTCGATCCTAAACTGATGTTTCGCGGCTACAAGGCATTCGAGGAAGTCGCCTCGTCGAATGGGGTCGACGCCGTGCAAATCTCTACTCCGCCGTGGTTCCATGTGCAGCATCTCGATGCGGTAGTCCGCGCCGGCAAGCATGCCTATTGCGAAAAGCCGGTTGGCGTGGACGTGACGCAGGCAAAGCAGGCGCTGGAGATCGGCAAGCGCGTGGAGGGCCGCCTGAGCCTCGACGTGGGCTTCCAGATTCGCAGCGCGCCACCATTTGTGGAGATTGTGCGCCGTATCCAGAATGGCGATCTGGGCAAGATCGCCTCGATCGCCGCTCACTATAATGCGCCGGCGTCGCTTTACCCCGATCGGCCTGCGACGATGTCTCCCGACGAAATTCGTCTGCGCAACTGGCTTTGGGATCGCACCTTGTCCGGAGACATTTTGGTCGAGCAGAACATTCACGTCATCGACATTTGTAACTGGGTGCTCAAGGCGCACCCCACCAAGGCAGTAGCTACGGGCGGAAGGAATGTCCTCACGCACTTCGGAGATAACTGGGACAACTATCAGGTCATATTCACCTATCCCGACAATGTGCATGTGAGCTTCTCTTCCACTCAGTTCGGCACGAACGGCTGGTTTGATGTTTCTCAGAGGGTCTTCGGCTCGCGCGGAATCGCTGAAGCGCCGTACTCCGGGCCGCTCCGGATTATCGGTGACAATGCATGGACTTGGGCTGACAATTCGCCCGCGAAGCCGGTAGCGGGAGGCGTGTCGTTTGCCGCAAATGGAGCGTTTACCGACAATCTCGCTCTAGCCGATCAGGAGAAGGATCGCGGCTTTATCGAGAGCATTGTCTCAGGTAAATTCCACAATCAGGCCGCTCTCGGTGTGGAGAGCGCCTTGAGCGCGATGCTGGGCCGAATGGCCGGTCAACTGGGCCACGAGGTCACATGGGAGGAATTGCTGGAACACGGGGAAAAGTACTCGCTGAATATGGACATGAGCCAGTTTCAATAGCTGTCTGATTTTTCGCTGCGATCGTTTCGGTCCAGACGCGTGCCGATTTACTCTGAATCGTGTCCCGCATTTCGCCGCGAACCCGCGATCTTCTCGAAATTATAGTAGGCTATGGCCTCATCCTCACTGTCATCTGGACTCCCAATCCGCTGCAGCGCATTCTCTATTGGATCACCGTTGCGACTATCCTCGGCCTCACTCTGCTGCGCCGCGAAGACCTGAAGACGCTGGGCCTTGGAACGACAGGTCTGGTCCTTTCACTGTGGATCCCCGTCCTTGCATTCGCCCTGTCCGCGCTCGCCGTGTGGGTGTCCTTCCGCCTGCATACGCTGCATTCACTCTTTGGCCAGGCGCCTCTCTTCTCCCATATCTGGGGATACCTCGTCTGGGCGCTCATGCAGCAGTTCCTTCTGCAGAGTTATTTCCTGTCACGCATGCTTCGCCTGGTTCCCGGCCGTTGGCAGGCCGTCGCGCTGGCGGCGTTGCTCTTCGCCCTCGCCCACATCCCCAATCCGGTACTCACACTCCTCACGCTCGTCTGGGGAACCCTCTCCTGTCTGTTCTTCCTGCGCTCTCGCAATCTCTACACGCTGGCGCTCGCCCACGGCATTCTGGGAATCTGTCTCGCGATTACCATCCCGGATCACGTCCATCGCCACATGCGCGTCGGACTGGGTTACCTGCATTACCACCAGCGTCATGGCAATCGATGAAAGTTTTAGCGAAGCAGCGCGCCCCAGAGCGTGTCCACCGTTGCGTGCGTAATTGCGGATGCTGCAATTCGCCGCTCGGCCCGCCAGGCGCGCCCGTAGAAGACTCCGGCGATCGCGGCCAGTAACGCATATCGCCAATTGAAGAAGGCAGTCCGCTTGTTGAAATGCGAGAGCCCGAAGATAGCCGCCGTTATCAGCAGCGCAGCCGTGCGGCCCAGACGTCTTTCAAGAAGATTCTGTATCCAGCCGCGAAAATAAATCTCTTCGGGTAATGCAATGAAGAAAAAGGTAAAGAGCCACGCTAGTGGGATCATCCACGGCCGCTCGACGAGCGGTCGCCAGTGGAGAAAACCCAGCACGAGCCCTAGCGTCACGGCAATCGGCGTGTAGTAGGCCAACTCGCGCAGCCCGATTTTCCAGTCATTCCAATGCAGGCGCAGGTCAAACCCCACGCCCGTCAGCCCGCGCACGCAATGAAATCCATACAACCCGGCATCGAGCAGCAACAGTTTGTTCATAAAGACGATCCGGTGCGGCCATGCGCCCTCGAACCAGCGCAAGTCGACCGCCAGCCCCAGGGCCAGCAGAACCATAAACTCGAGCCAATGCCCGCGCTGGTCGGGATCGAGTTTCACCACCAGCCGCAGAGACGCCGCGACGGCGACCGGGAGGAGCGCGTAGAGCGTGAACCAATCCCAGCGAAATCCACCTGTTGGCCCCGGCGGTCCCAGCGGCAACGTTGCCAGCGGATAGGGAAGACATAGGAGCGCGGGCAGCGTGAGCTGAATTGCGGTCGGCAATGTACGTACGCGCCCTATCAGCCCTGCGCCACAGAACCCGAACGCCAGCACCGGCGCAAACGCAAGGATCGCCGCTGCGACTGTCGTCCATCGTGATAGTTCAGCAGGAATTTGCATCAGGCAGCAATCGTAGCTTGGCGCGAGGACTGGGCAGCTCTATCGCACCCGCTCCGCCAGCAGCGTTGCCGAATTGTGCCGTACTGGAGTCTTCGGTTGCACCGGCGGTGCATACGATTTGTACACAGTGATGTGGAAGCACGACTGATAGAACTCTTCCTCTACGTCGAGCTTGCCTGCCATCTGCAGAGGCAGCAGGTAGCCTCGCATCCAGGCGACTTCTGAAGTCGACAAACCCTTTTTCGCGATGTCGATCGTCGCGCCACTCAGATGCGGCGAGGCAATATCGCCATCGGCTGGAGCGGCATTGCCGTTCACTTCGATCAATTGCCGTTGATACTCGACAGTCCGCACCGCCGAGTTTACCTGCAGGTAGCGATGGAAGCGGGCATAATGCGCCCGCGCCAGGTCGGTCAGAAATTTCGCTGTCCATGGCCGGCAATAGCGCCGGTTTATTGGTAAACCCTCATTGATGTGCAAGGATGCACTCACCGGCACAGCCACCAGAGCTTTCTCCCGGCGCAACTCGTTCAACTGAGAATCGTCTTCAATACGTTCGATGCCGTCGGCTTCCGTCCGCTCATTCTGCCTCACCAGCGATTCGTGGGACCCCGCAAGCGGCGGCAGATGCATGTCTATCAATGGTTTGGGAGGAATCATGGCGCTAACAGTGCGGGTCTCTGGCGCGAGCGCGGCATGATGGTGGCCTGCAACTGATCGACTCCCAGGGCGGTGCAGCGATGCGCGCTTCGCGCCATGGCTAGGGTGGCCACGCCCGGCGCGGTGTCCCGCCGAATGACCGTGATAGGTGGCTGGCTGGAAGGTATACGTGCGCGGATGAGCCGCACTCTGACTGTGCGAAACCGTTGCGGCAGGCAACGCGAGGCTCGAAGCCAGTGCGAGAACGAAGACAGATGGAAGACCACGCATTAGGTGGACCGCGAAGAACCGGGGTCCCCGGCGAGCCCGATGTTGGCTTGCTGGGGTTAAGAAGCTGTCCAGAGCTTCTTGAGATTACTGAACCCGAGCCGGAAAAGAAAGTAGCGTCGGGGGTTCCCGCCTTTTCTTGGGACAAGGTCAGGTGGACGGCAGGTAATTCAACAAATCAAGAGAAGGCGGCTTGATGCCCTGCGAGCGCAGGAGCAGGGCAATCTGCGCCGTGTGCCGCATCTCGTGAATCATGACGTGCCACAGCAGTTCATCCACCGTGTGCCGCTCCTCTGGCCAGTCGAGCATACTCACAAGCCGTTTCAGCTCATCGTCCGTCAGGGTGGCGAGGTAAGCGAGGGTGCTCTGCTCCACAGCCCGCCAGTAATCCAATAGCAACTCGAGCGGGAATTCCGCGTAAACCGGGCCACCCTCAGTGTTCATCAAGGTGGGAAAGTCTTTCTGCGCCATCTGGTCGCGCAGGATGTCCCCGCGAGTCCAACCGTCCTCCACGTCGGGGATGTGCATCACGATGTCCTTGATGCAGTGAAACCGCGAGCCGTCCAGCAACGGCCGGGACAAAACCTCGTCCGGCACGCTCTTCAGCGTGGCCCATAGGTCCCGCCGGGCGCGAACGAGGTAATCGTAGGTTTCAGGGATGTTCATTCATTCCCCCTCAGCAAGAGCCTACTGTTGATGGGCCCTTTTCCTCAGAAATTTCCTCAAAAATTTCCCTTGACAACCTTACCCGCATCGCATACGGTGTACCATGCATACTGTTTTGTACACAGTGTGTGACGAACATGGACAACGAAATCTTTGAGAACCTTCGCCTTGAGCTTCGCCGCGGCAGCCTGATCCTCGCCGTCCTCGCCCAGCTCCGGACGGAACATTACGGATATGCCCTGCGCAAGGCTCTCGAGAGCCACGGCCTGGCCATCGACGAAAACACGCTCTACCCCCTGCTGCGCCGCCTGGAAACCCAGGGCCTGCTCGTCAGCCATTGGCGGGAGGAGGACAAGCGCAACAAGCGCTTCTACCGGCTCTCCCCCCAAGGCGAAATCACCCTCTATCAGCTTTTGAATGAGCACGAAGCCATGAGCGCGGCCATCGACCGAATCATGGGGCCCGTCCCCTCACCACGCTCGGCAACCCAAACCGCGCTTGAGTCCACAGCGCTCGAGACAAAGGAACAACTGCAATGACCAAACCATCCACAGACCTCATTGACCGCTATCTGCAGGCCGTCGGCTTCTGGCTGCCGCGCGACCAGAAGCAGGACATTCTTGCCGAGATCTCCGAAGACCTGCGCTCCCAGCTTGAGGACCGCGAAGCGGAACTCGGCCGCGCCTTGGCCGAATCCGAAGTGTCGGACCTGCTGAAACAGCGTGGCCGCCCCATCCTGGTTGCCGGGCAATTCCTGCCCCAGCGCAGCCTCATCGGCCCAGCACTGTACCCTATCTATATCTTCGTGCTCAAGATCGTCGCTCTTTGCTACGTCATCCCGTGGCTGCTGGTCTGGTTCGGCATCCTGCTTTTCCATCGCACGGAGATGGCGGCTCACTTGGCCGGCGAATGGAGTTCACTCGGCAGCTTGTGGACCATCGTCTTCACGCAGTTCGGCATCATCACGCTCGTCTTCGCAGCCATCGATCGCGTCTCGGTGAAGTCGACGGGATGCAGCGAGTGGGATCCGCGAAAGCTGCCTAAGGTAAAGCTTAAAACCTCGATGAAGCGCCGTTGCAACGCCGTCGCCGGCATCGTCTTTGGGATCTTCGGACTCCTGTGGCTGCTGGCAATTCCCAACTATCCCTTCCTGATCATCGGCCCGGCGGCGTATCTTGTGAAAGGCGCCCCCATCTGGCAGACCGTCTACTGGCCCTTGGTGGTGCTCGCCCTTGCTGGAGTCTTCGAACACGTCGTCCGCTTGTTGCGTCCCGATCTCACCTGGTTTCCCCCGACGTTCAAGATTGCCACCACGCTTCTCAGCGCCTGGATCGTCAACGCTCTTCTGCACGCGCCAGCCTATGTGTTGCCAGTTAGCTCGCAAGGGGCAGGTGTTGCCGCAGTCGTTAACCTATCCATACAGATCACCGCCGCCGTCTTGGCTGTCTGTGTCGTCGTTGGACTCGTTGTTTACGGATGGCAGGCCTTCCGGGAGATCCGCCGATCCATGCAGGCGACCATCCCGCACCTGGCTTGATGCGTAGTTAAAAGGATGATTTTCATACCGCACAGCCTCGCTGGCAGGGTACAATCCCGCCAAACAAAAATCGCAGCCGCCCAACCGATCCCGGAGGTTTCATGCAAGATTCCACAGCCGCATCCCCAGAGCTGACCGCGCCGCCGCTGACCGAGGTTCAGCGTGTCGTTGGCACCTTTGCTGCACCGTCAAAAACTTTCACCGACATTCTGCGCAAGGCCACCTTCTGGGGCCCGCTCCTCATCATGATTCTCGTCAGCATTGGCTTTTCGTTCGCCGTCCAGCAGAAGATCGGATGGGACAAGGTTTACGACAACATCCTGCACCAGAGCCCCAAGGGAGAGGAACGCTTCGCACAGATGCCACCTGATCAGGCGGCCAGCGCCAAATTAGTCTCTGCGAAGATCACGGCAATCGTCTCTTACATCTACACCGTAATCGTCCTGATCATCACAGCGCTCACCACACTACTCGTTTGGGTGACGGTCAATTTTGGCTTTGCGGGAACGGCAAAATACTCGCAGGTCTATGCGGTCAACATGTACGCGACTCTGGTAATGAACATCAAATACCTGCTGGCCACGATCGCTTTGTTCGCTGGGCTCGCGCCGGATTCGTTCCTCATCCAGAACCCCGTTGGAACCAACATCGGGTACTTTCTCAGCGCTGACGCGCCTAAATGGCTGACGGCTCTCTGTATCCACCTCGACATCTTTGAGATTTGGTCGCTGGTTCTTGCCACCATCGGTGTCGCCATCGTCGCCAAAGTATCGCATGGCAAGGCAGCAGTCGCAGTCATCGGCTGGTGGTTGATCCTGGTGCTGGTGGGGGTGGGGATCACCGCCGCTACGTCCTAATACAAGCGCTGTGAAACGACAGAGGCACAGCGCGGCTGTGCCTCTTGAAGTGTGATTGCGCGAAGCGCATGTGCCTGGACGGCTATCATTCTTCCCAACGGCGAAACACCAGCGAGCCGTTGGTTCCCCCGAACCCGAACGAGTTCGAGAGTGCCGTGTGGACCGCCGCCTTTTGTGGCTTGTTGGCAACATAGTTCAGCTCGCATCCGGTATCGATGTTGTCCAGGTTCGTAGTCGGCGGAGCCGTCTGGCACATCAGCGCCATCACCATAATGCCGGCCTCCAGTCCGCCTGCCCCGCCCAGCAAATGCCCTGTCATGGACTTGGTTGAGCTCACCAACAGCTTGTGGCTGGTGGCATGTTCGCCAAAGAGCCGCTGGATCGCCCTCGACTCCGTCACATCCCCTAGTGGGGTCGATGTCGCATGCGCATTTACATACTCGATGTCATGGGGCGCAAGACGGGCGCTCTTCAGCGCATTTTCCATCGCGCGGAAACAGCCGTCGCCATCCTCCGGCATGCCCGTGATGTGGTACGCATCCGCGCTCATCCCGTAGCCAATAACCTCGGCCAGAATCTTCGCGCCGCGGGCCTTTGCATGCTCCAGCTCTTCCAGAATCAGAATACCCGCGCCTTCGCCGACCACAAAGCCGTCGCGGTCCTTGTCGAAAGGGCGGCAAGCGTGCTCGGGATCGTCGTTGCGGGTCGAGAGCGCTCGCATTGCCGCAAAGCCGCCCACTCCCATCGGCGTAATCGCCGCCTCAGCGCCGCCCGCGATCATCACATCCGCGTCGTCGCGCTGGATGATGCGGTAAGCATCGCCGATCGAGTGTGCGCTCGTCGTGCAGGCCGTCGCAGTGGCCTCATTCGGACCCTTGGCGCCGTACTTGATGCTCACTTGCCCGGCCGCGAGGTTGATAATCGCCGCCGGGATAAAGAAGGGAGAGATCTTGCGTGGTCCGCCGGCAAGCATCGCGCTGTGTTCTCGTTCGATAACATCGAATCCACCGATGCCCGACCCGATATGTACGCCGATGCGCGTCGCATTCTGCACGGTGACCTTCAGACCCGACGTCTCCATCGCCTCATGCGTTGCCGCCAGCGCCAAGTGGATAAAGCGCCCCATTTTGCGCGATTCCTTCTTATCCACAAAGTTCAGGGGATCGAAGTTCTTCACCTCCGCCGCGAACGTGACGGAGAAACCCGTCGTGTCGAAGCTGGTGATGGGAGCCATCCCGCTCTTACCCGCCAGCAGATTGTCCCAGACCTCGGGCACGGTGTTCCCCACCGCGCAAATCAGCCCGAGCCCCGTAACTACAACGCGCCGTTGCAAGGTTATTTGCCGCCCTTCGAGTTCTTCTCGATATAGTCGATTGCGTCCTTGACCGTCTTGATCTTCTCGGCGTCTTCGTCCGGAATCTCTATGTCGAAGGCTTCCTCAAACTGCATCACCAGCTCGACAACGTCGAGCGAATCGGCGCCCAGGTCTTCCTGAAACGAGGCGCCCGGCGTAACCTCGGCCTCATCCACCTGCAACTGCTCGACGATAATCTGCTTTACTTTCTCGTCCACTGCCATGCGTAATCTCCTCTCAATTGATGCTGCTCTTATACTTGTTGATGCTGAAACCGATCGGGGCAGAAGCCGCCTCGGCCCGGCGTGATTTTTGAAGCCCGGCTTATCCTCGCTCCGAAATTCCAAGTCTACTGACCACCCCATACCGTGTAAAGCAAAAGCCCTTTCTTGTGGTTAATTTCCGGGTGATGGGAGATTCGGCTACCTGGCGTCTTCGACTGCGAGCACAGCTGCCGGTTTGCTGGCGGGCGTGGTCGTAATGACCACTACGCTGATCAGCACAAACAGTGTCCCCAGGATCGTCCTCACCCCAAGCGGTTCGCCTCCCAGGAAATAACCAAGCAGCACGGCGACCACGGGATTCACATACGCATAGGTCCCGACCTTCGTAGGCGATTCATGATGCAGCAGCCACAAGTAAGCGGTAAATCCGATGATGGAGCCCGCGACGATCAGATAGACAAGCGAAAACCATACACCGCGCGAGACCGTCGCCGGGTGAAAGGTGCGGAATTCCCCCAGCATGCCCGCTGCGATCGTCAGCAGCACTCCTCCGGCGAGCATCTGGGCTCCAGAGCTCATGATCTTGGATGACGGCAGCGGCAGCTTGCGCGTCAGGGCGGACGCAACTGACCAGCTCATGGACGCGAAAATAAGCGCCACGGCGCCCTTCGCATCAATCGGCGCGCCACCCAGGTTGAGCGTGTGGCTCACCAGGACTGCCACTCCGCAAATCCCGATCAGAAGCGCCACCGTCAGCCGGACAGTAAGCCTCTGCGTGCGCAGGAGAATGATTTCCGAGAGAGCCATGAACACCGGGATCGTCGCCAACATGACTGCGGCAATGCCCGACGGGACGCGTTGCTCGGCCCAGAACAGCAGTCCGTAATCGAAGACGAAGATCAGCAGAGCGATCAGGAGTACGGAGGACCATTGACCCTTGCCCGGCGAGCGTGCGCCCTTCGCGATCATCCAGCCGTAAAGAACGAGCCCCGCCACCAGAAAGCGCATCGCCGCGAACAGGAACGGTGGAACTTCATGGACACCGACGCGAATCGCGAGGAACGTCGACCCCCACACGAAGTAAATAATCGCGAAGGCCAGCAGAGTCTTCCACGCCGGGCGATGGATTTTGGCATCCATAGCAAATTCCTATCAGTAAACAGCCATCTCGTCACCCATCGCCCGGAACTTCCTGCGCGTCCTATTGCTCAGAGATTTACACCGTCTCCACAACCGCCGGCGACGCGGCGGATTTTCCGGCGGTATATTCAGGCATGCTCCTCCTCACAGCGATTGTGCTTGTCGTCCTCATTCTCGCGGGCGCAATCATCTTCTGGCTTGTTCGCGCAAGCCGAACCCACGAGACCAAAACACGCCTGCATGCCGAACAACTGGCCGCTCAGGGGCAGAAAATTGCCAGTCTCGAAACCGAAAATTCGCATTTACGCCACAACGCACTGGAGATGGCCGAGACTCTACGGCAATCGCAGGCCAACCGCGACCTGCTGCGCGACGATGCAGCAAAACAACAGGCGGAGATTGCTGGCCTAAGCAAGACACTCGATGCCGAGCGCAAAAGCGCCCAAGAAAAACTCACTTTGCTGACCTCCGCACGCGAAGAGCTCTCGAATCAGTTCAAATCGCTGGCTTCGGATATCCTCGAAGAAAAATCCAAACGATTCACCGAGCAGAACCAGCGCAACCTCGACGCCCTCATCGGTCCGCTTAGAGATAAGTTTGGCGAATTCCAGCAAAAGGTCGCGGACCTGCACGACGAAGGTCTAATAGGCCGCACGCAATTCAAGGATCAGTTCGAGCGGTTAGAGCGGTTAAATGAACGCCTCTCGGAGGAAGCCACACATCTAGTCAACGCGCTCAAAGGTTCTGGGAAAACGCAGGGTGATTGGGGCGAAAAGATCCTCGAGATCATTCTGGAAAGATCTGGCTTCACACAGGGCATTCATTACCTCGCCCAGCAAAGCTTCTCACGGGAAGATGACGAAGACAAAAGGCGCGCACGGCCGGATATTGTGATCAATCTTCCTGGGGACAAGCAGCTGATCGTCGACGCAAAGGTCTCACTCCTCGACTATGCCGAATATTGCAACAGTAACGATGAAGCGATTCGTCAAGCTGCGCTCACTCGCCATTCGGCTTCTGTCCGCAGGCACATTAAGGATTTGTCCGACCAGAAATACCAAACGCTACCCGACATCCAGTCCTTGGATTTTGTTGTCATGTTCGTGCCGATCGAGTCAGCCTTGAACCTGATCGACCGCGATGGCAAGCTTTGGCAAGAGGCGTGGAGCAAGAACGTTTTGCTCGCCACCCCTAGCACACTGCTCTTCGTCGTTCGCATCGTGGACAATCTCTGGCATCAGGAGCAGCAAAACAAGAAGGTAAAAGACATCGTGCGCCGCGGTGGACAACTCTACGACAAGTTGGCTGCCTTTGCGAAGGAACTTACCAATGTGGAAAAAGGTCTCGACGCCGCGCGGAGCAGCTACGATGAGGCGTACAAAAAACTGACCGGGCAAAGAGGAGTAATCCACCAGGCTGAAATGTTGAAGAGGCAGGGGCTAAAACCAACCAAGGCGCTACCGTCCGCAATGCTCGATCTGGCCATGTCGGGCGAACCTGGTGACCTATTCGAAGAGACGCCTGACGAACGGGAGCCGCTACTGGAGCTCGCTGCCTCATCCGATCCCGCAGCCACTGTCACAGACAATGACCTCCGCGCTCACAGCCCGGATGATTGAGCCAGGCGGCCGTCCGATTTCTTTCTACCGCTTCGGCTTCGGAGCGTCCGCCGATTCTACCTTGATGAACGATCCCGTCGCATGCTGGCCTGGTGGCGATGCAGGGTGCTTTTTTCCAGAACCGCTCTCGATATTGAGCCCCAACAGCCGACGCTGCAGTGATCGGCTTCCCCCCGTCAGGTACGCGTCTTCGGGCTCCAGCGGCTGCACGCTCGCCGGAGCGTTTTGCCGGCTCGCCAGCCGTTCCTCTGCTTTCTTGTCTACGTCCGGCCTCGATGCCGCACGCGAACGCATAGTTGCTCTCAGATTCAGTGCCATGGAAGTACCCTCCCAGTCGTTCCCAAACGACTGAAGGCCACGAAGACCCGCGACCTGCCGCGTCCAGGTGCTTCGTCCCTTGGATTGCTGTCTTCTCGCGCCGTTCTCTTACTTTTCTTGGATGCAGAATGGGAAATTGGCTACACCGAACTTAGCCGTAACAAGCAGACTGCTGCTTACTTGACCGCCGCAAAGGCCTCGCGAAGCCGTCGCCAGGTTACCTGCAAATCTTCCGGCAGCACACGTGTCTCCGCGATTGTGGTCATAAAATTCGTGTCCCCAAACCAGCGGGGCAATGCATGCAAATGCAAATGCCCGGTAACGCCCGCCCCCGCTGCCTTACCCAGGTTCAGCCCCAGGTTAAAGCCATCTGGACAATACACCGCGCCCAGCGCCCGCTCCGCGCCCTGCGCCAGATCCATCAGCTCGTGCGCAATCTCCGGCTCCAGCGCTGCCAGCGAACCCTGGTGCTGATACGGTACCATCATTATGTGTCCGGAGTTGTAAGGGTAGCGATTCAGGCAAATAAACGCCTGCCTGCCGCGCACGACCACCCCTGCTGCCCGCTCCGCATCGTCGACGGACATGCCATGCTCGATCGCGTAATCCGCCGCAGCAATCATGTTGCAAAAGACGCACCCAAGGTCGCCGGTCCACGCCGCCAGCTCCTTCGGAACCCCTTTGCGCATATCGGCGTCGGTGTCGGTTACATAAACGTAGCGCCACGGTGTCCAGAGGTGGTCCATGGGGGAGAGTGTACTTTAGGTGTAGTCCGGTCAGCTAAAAAGCGGTGGCTAAAAGTCCGGGTAGCTAAGAAGCGGGTAGCAATGAAACAGTTAGGGAACATACCGCCGGGTAAAGAAACCGTCAGAAAGAAATCCGTATCTGGATCTCTCTGCCGTCAAGAAACAAAAGGCAGGCCGAAGCCTGCCTTTTGCTAGCCGCAAATTTCGCTGCCCGCCTCTCAGCTGACAGCCTTCTTGCTGGTTGCCGCCTGCTCCTTGAGCACTGCTGCCTTGTCCGTTGCTTCCCATGAGAAGCCGTTGTCGGAGCGGCCAAAGTGTCCATAGGCCGCTGTCTTGCGATAGATCGGCCGCCGCAGGTTGAGGCTCTCGATAATTCCCTTGGGAGTCAGCTGAAAGTTCGCCCGCACCAGCTCCTGCAGCTTGTTCGAATCCACCTTGCCGGTGCCGAAAGTATCCACCAGTACGCTCACCGGCTCGGCTACGCCAATGGCATAGGCAAGCTGAACCTCGCAGCGGTCGGCCAGACCGGCGGCCACAATGTTCTTCGCGATGTAGCGCGCCATGTAAGCCGCTGAGCGGTCCACTTTTGTCGGATCCTTGCCGCTGAAGGCGCCGCCGCCATGCCGGCCCATGCCGCCATAGGTATCGACGATAATCTTGCGGCCCGTCAAGCCTGTATCTCCCATCGGCCCGCCAATCACAAACCGGCCCGTGGGATTGATGTGGTACTTAGTGTTCTCGTCCAGCAGCCGCTCCGGCAGCACCGCCTGGATCACGTGCTTCAGGATGTCGGCGCGCAGTTCTTCGGTCGAGATCGTCTCGGCGTGTTGTGTCGAAATGACCACCGCGTCGATGCGGACAGGCTTGTTGTTCGCGTCGTACTCCACCGTTACCTGACTCTTGCCATCGGGTCGCAGGTAGGCCAGCTGCCCGCTCTTGCGAACTTCCGTCAACCGCCGCGCCAGTTTGTGCGCAAACGAGATAGGAGCCGGCATGAGCTCTTCGGTCTCATTCGTCGCATAGCCGAACATCATGCCCTGGTCGCCGGCGCCGCCCGTATCCACGCCCATGGCGATATCGCCCGACTGCTTGTTGATCGAGGAGATCACCGCGCAGGTGTTTGAGTCGAAGCCGTACAGCGCGTTGTCGTACCCGATAGCCGCCACCACGCCCCGCACCAGAGACTGAAAGTCCACGTAAGCGCTCGTTGTGATCTCTCCGGCGATCACCACCAGGCCGGTCGCCGTCAGCGTCTCGCAGGCCACGCGGCTGAAGGAATCCTGCTCCAGGCAGGCATCGAGAATGGCATCGGAGATCTGATCGGCGATTTTATCCGGGTGTCCTTCGGTCACCGACTCAGAAGTAAACAGAAATTTATCGCGTGCGGACAAAGCGAGTTCCTCCATGTATGGATTGCAGTTGGCTGCCGCAGTAGAGTTCAATCGCTGTCAGGATTTTTGGGCGAATCGGGAGCGGCGGCGCAAAACCAGGATAAAGCATCTGTTGGAATGGTACTAGACCGATGCTCCGCGGGCAAAGCCAATACTCCAAAGGGGAAAACAAGCTGGCCAGCGGGGAATTGCCTGCCGCGAACGGCGCTACCGATCGCGAACCGTCTTCGTATCCTGAATATCCTGAGGCGGCTCAACCAACCTCGCTACCACTGTCATGGGCCGATGCAGAGAACCCTCTTCCGCGATCCGGCTGCGCACATACCGCCATACGAACCAGCCCAGACCCACCAGCAGCAGCAATAGCATGGCAACGCCGGCCCAGCGTAACCGCATATCGGGACGCACACCTTCATGCTCGCGGCTCTTCCCCACGTTCTCTGCGAAGGCAATCCAATCGGCGTCGTCGTACTTGAGATGGCCGCTCTGCTGATATGCCTCCATGTAGCGGCTGACGCAGTCTTCCTCATCCAGGCCCACCACACGCGCATAGCTGCGCACGATGCCCTTGTTGAAAACGCCGCCCGGTAGTTGCTCGAACTGGTCCTGCTCCAGCGCGGTCAGGTATCGGCTGCTGATCTTTGTCGAGTCGCTGATCTCCTCCAGCCGGATGCCTTGGCTTTCCCGGGCCCTGCGCAACTCGTTACCAAATTCGCCCATACTTCCGAACCTCACGACATTTATAGCTAAAATGCGAGGATTTCAGAGGTTAAGGCAAACATAAAACCGCCTGCACTGTAAGGTCAAAGAAAAAATCGCGTTTTCCCGCTCTTTTCATGGTTCCGGAGCCCGTCTTTATCAGGCACAACTATCGACCGGTTTTGCTATTTTCTTCAACTCCCAGCACCCGGCACCCTCCTGAATCCCATTTTGCTACACTTGCCTTTAGGATTCCCTCAAAAGGCCCCGCACTTCAGCACACCATAAAGTATTCCCCGGTACCGCCATCCGTCTTTAATTCATGAATAAGCTAGTTCTCGGAAATCTTCTCCATCGTCCCCTGCGCACCCTGATCAGCATCGCTGCCGTGGGTATTGAAGTCGTAATGATCCTCTCCATCGTGGCCATCATGATCGGTCAGGTCACCAATGCCAGCCGCCAGACGGGCGGTATCGGCGGAGACATCATCGTTCGTCCCCCCAATGCCAGCTTCATCAGTTCCGTGGGAGGCGCGCCCGTTCCCGCCAAAATTGCCGAGGTCCTGCGCAAGCTGCCCCATATCACTGTCGCTGCTCCTACCATTACCGACTTCAACATGACCGGCGGAGTTGAAACCATCTGGGGCATCGACTTCGACAGCTACAACGCCCTCCGTCCCTTTGTTTTTCTCGCCGGTGGTCCTTTCACTGGCCCCAACGACGTCATCGTTGACGATCTCTACGCCCGCTCCGCTCCCAAGGGTCCCGGTCATGAGCGCACCGTCGGATCTACCATTCAGATACTCGGCCATCCCTTCCGCATCTCGGGTATCGTCGAGCACGGCAAGGGAGGCCGCGTTTTCCTGCCCATCCACACGCTCGGCGCACTCATGGGCAGCCCGGACAACGCCTCGCTCTTCTACATCAAGAGCGACGACCTTAAGAACCAGGAGCTCATTCGCCAGGAAATCCTCGCCACACCTGGCCTCAGCCTCTACCAGGTCCAGACCATCCAGGAGTGGATGTCGCTTATGACTCCCGAGCACCTTCCCGGCTTTAACATCGCACTCCGCGCTGTCATCGGTATTGCCATGATTGTCGGCTTTCTGGTCATCTTCCAGTCCACATACACCGCCGTGCTTGAGCGCACCCGCGAAATCGGCATTCTTAAATCCATGGGCGCATCCAAGGCCTACATCGTCAACGTGGTCCTGCGCGAAACCGCCATCGTCACCATCGCCGGCATCGTCGTGGGCATCTTCTTTACAGAGGTCATGAGGGTCATCCTCGGCTACCGCTTTCCGACGTTGCCTTTCCCCATCACTGCAGACTGGCGTATCCGTGGGGCCGTCATCGCTTTGATAGGCTCAACTCTCGGCGCTGTCTACCCCGCCTGGAAAGCCGCCCGCAAAGATCCCATCGACGCTCTCGCCTACGACTAGCGAGTTGGTGCCGTCGACACCAAGCCTCAAGAAAAATCGCGGCGAAGCGAAGAGTCTGTATATACTCTCTTCAATCTCCTTAGCTGTATTTGTACGTGCGCCTGGGGCAGCACTTTTCGCCCGCGCAACTTCTGCCAGCATTTCAGGTTCCGACAGAATACGCCTTAGCTTATGCAGCGGACGCGCACAATCCGGCTCTCTCTCTATTGGCTCTGGCTAGCCGCCCTCGTCGCGCTCTTCGTTCTGCACGCCATCCATCTCCGCGCCGACTTCCCCAACAACTCCCCTTGGATGGACTATTCGAAGTACACCGACGAAGGCTGGTACGGCAAAGCTGCCATCGAGCACTACGTCCTCGGTTCCTGGTACGTCCACGGAGATTTCAACCCCTCCGTCGCGCTCCCCGTTCTGCCCGCGATCGAGCTCGCCCTCTTCCACTTCAGCGGAGTCAGCCTGGTAGCCGCGCGCCTTCTCATCCTCGCCATCTTCGCGCTGAATCTGTTTCTCGCCTACCTCGTCCTCCGCACCCAAGCCTCACGCCCGATCGCGCTCTTCGCCATTACGTTGCTCGTGTGCAACGCCTTCGTCTACGCCTTCAGTCGTCTCGCTATCCTCGAGACGCCCATGATGCTCTTCCTGCTCGCCTCCTGGCTGCTCGCTCTCCGCCTGCTGCAGATCGACACTGCCGCACGGCGGGTGATGTCCCTCATCGCTATCGGCTTGCTGCTTTGCCTCATGGTCCTCACCAAGACCACAGCGCTTTTTCTGCTGCCGTCGACGTTTTTTCTTATTTGCTACGCATACGGTTACAAGTTACGAGAGAGCCTTGTACCCGTCATGGCCGTGGCCCTGTCGGCAGCAATCCCTTTCGGCGTCTACTACCTTCTCTTCGTCCACCCGCACTACGTCTACGACTACCAGTACCTCTTCGCCGCCAACGTCTGGGAGCAGCCCACCACTCTATCCGGACATCTTGCTGCTTTCTGGTACGCGCTGCACGGCGCGCTCTGGATAGACCCCTGGCTCTGCTCGCAGGCCGCGGCTTTGCTTGTTCTCTCTGTGATTTTATTCCGCAGTCTCTGGCGCAACCCGCTAGTCCACGCCTCGCTTGTGGCCTCCATTGGATACATCTTTTTCATCGGGTGGCATAACAACATGCAGCCCCGCTACTACCAGGTCCTGGCCTACCCGCTGATCTTCTTCATCGCTCTTGCCACGCAAGCGCTCTTCTCGGCAACACGCAGCCATGGCCGATCCGAAGCAGGTTTCAAAGCGGGAAAGCTGAGCCGCCCGCTGGCATTCACCGTTGTTGCCATCGCGATGCTCTCAAGCATCGCCGGCCTGCGCCAGATCCTCCACTGGACACGCCACCCCGAATACACGTGGATCAGCGCCGCCAATCAGTTGACGAACTATATCGACCATCACCCCAATGGCAACCGCCTCTTGCTCTCGATCAGCGGAGACAATATCACCCTCATCACCCATCTGCCCGCCATCTGCGACGACTTCGGCACATGGGATCTTCCCCTCCGCATCCATAATTATCGGCCCGGCTGGTATGCCGCCTGGAACGAGCTCGATCCCGGCACCCTTGAAGATCTCAGAACCCAGTACGCGCTTGAATGGGCCGCCACCTTTCATGCTTTCGACGACCCCGACCGCAACCAGCTCGTCCTCTACAAGCTCCATCCGCTGCCTGTCGCGCGCCAGCACTACAACCAGGCGATTGAAGAACAAGCCAACGCCGGCAGGTAGACGGGCTCTGTCAAGTCGATGATTCCCACCCTCAAAATCTCAGAAGCTGAACTTGGCCGCTGCCTGCAGAATACGTGGCGGAGTCGCGCTCACCACCTGTCCAAACGAGGAACTCCCCAGCACTCCGTTTACGGAAGACGGTCCAAAGAACTGAGCGTGGTTGAACACGTTGAACGCCTCGATCCTGAAGAGGATCGCCTTGTCCTCCTTCAACGGCAGGTTCTTGCCCAGCGCCATGTCGTAGTTATCTGACCCTGGCCCATAGAAGAAGCGTCGTTTGGAGTTGCCCGGAGTGCCCAGCGGTTGCAACGCAAACAGCGAGGTATTGAAATAGCTGTTGCCGTTGCGCGGATTTTTGTTCAACTGGAGCGATCCCCGCGTGTACTGGGGCTCATCGATGCTCGAATTGTTCACGCCATTCGGATTCGTCCCCAGAAGGGAGTTATCCCCGTTGTTCACCATGGTCACAGGAAAACCCGTGCTGAAGCGCGTGATTCCCGAGAGTCTCCAGTCGTTCGTCCAGCGATTGGAGGCACGGAATAGACTCTCGAACGGCAGCAGATAGTCGTAACTCAAAACGAAATTATGTTTGATATCGAAAGAAGACAGGGCATAGCTAAGCGATGGAGCGATTGGATTTACCGCGTCGCCTAGATTGGACGACTGGTCCAGCGACTTGCCGTAGGTGTAAGAGCCGAACAGGTCCAACCCGCCGCTCGTACGACGAACGCTGACTTCCAAAGCGTCGTAATGCGAAATGCCGCTCGTCGACTGATTGGCATTGCTGCCGAAGTTCGGTCCGAACACCGTACGCGTTCCATTCACAGTCTGTCCGGAAGCCGTCGTGAAGACGTTCCCTTCAGCGAACGGCGCGCAAGGAACCGTTCCCGGAGCGACCTGGCTGGGCTGGCTTAGGCTCAGGCATAGCGCCGGATCTCCGGGGTTCGACTCCACCAGCACCAGAAGACGATGCCCTGAGTTCCCCACATAACTGGCGCTGACTATCGTGCTTCCTCCCAGCTGGCGCTCCAGCGAAAGCATGTATTCCTCGGTATAAGGAATCCTGTTGGTGCTTCGGTAAGCGGGAATGCCGCTGATTGGTATGTACTGCGTCCAGTTGATATTCGCATCCGGGTTCGACCTCGATACATTGAGCGGCGCAAGATCAACCGGAAAAGGCTGCCCGAAGTCCTGCCCACTCGAAGTCGTGATGAAGGGATTGTTGAAGAGCGGCGGAGCCGGACTGCTATAAGTGGTGCCGTAGGGCGCATTGCCCGCCGCCACTGAGACTGTCAGCGCTTCGATTGCCGTGTAGAACATGCCGAATCCCGCTCGCACGCTCGTCTTCCCGGGCCCTCCAGTGAGCTTGGCCAGAAAACCATCGCCGCTCGCGCTGGGAGAGTAGGCAAGGCCGATGCGCGGCGAGAATTCATCTCCGGGTGGCGCTATTGTCCGGCGCACTCCCGGATCGGTCGGATACAGTATGCCCGCCGGCGCTCTCGGAAAGACAACCGACTGCCTGCCCACCGCAAACGTCGAAATCTGGTTGTACTTTTCATACCACGGCTCAATCCGGTCCCAGCGCAGACCATAGTTGAGCGTCAGATTGGGATTCGTATGCCAGCTATCCTGCGCGTACGCTCCCGCATATTTGTTCCGGCTGTAGAAGAAATTCAGCTGGCTCTGGTTGTATAGGCTCGGAGCGCCCAGTAGAAAGTCCGCGAAATCAACCCCGGTCTCGCTTCCGGTGAACGCAAAGTTTCCATTGAACTGGGCAATCGGGTTCGCATTCACCTGGTCGTAGTGAAACGCTCCGCCCAGCTTGACCATGTGCCTTCCCCATACCCGGGAGAAATTGTCTGACACCTGGTAGGTATTGTTCACCTGCCTTAATTCGTTGGTGTTCGTGCCGATCGAAAAATTGTTGAAGTCAATGTTCTGTACTCCTTCAAGCTGTGGCGCGAGTGGCACGATACTAGGCTCACCGGTATCAGTCACAAATCCCTGAGATATGAGGCTCACACCAACACCGCCCACTGGTTTGCCAAGCTCGCTGTCATTACGAATAAAGCTTAGGTTGAATTCATTCACGGCATTCGCGCCCAGCGTCTTCGTGTGGCTCAGGCTGACGAGCTGCGCGCGGCCCAGCGAGAGCGCATTGAAGCCTGGAACGCTGGCTCCGCCCTGCGCCACCGGATAAGGATTGTCCAGCGTGTAGTCATCGATAAAGTAATACGCCGACATCGAACCCCAGCGTGTATTGGCATCAACCCGAGCCGCGCCCTTGTCATCGTTCAATATCTGATCGAAGGCTGACGTAGCAAATAAGCTGGCGCCAACATTCGGTGGCGGGATGTAAGGCAATAAATGCTGCGCCGGCCCCGACCATGCACTCGGCGGAATGACCGCATTGGGCAGCACGCACTGCGAAGGACTCACGCATCCGGGCGTGTAATAGCTCTCGCCGGAAGCCACCGCATAGCCGAGCTTCTGCGTCAGCAGGCTGGCGAAGTATGGTCCACTGACAACGCCTGCCAGGCCATCCGCCAGATCTGACAAATTGCCGGCACGGTCTTGTGTGGACGGCACAGGAATCGTGCCGGTATCAATGCCCTGGGTCTGCCGCGTGCCCTGATAGTCGGCAAAGAAGAACAGCTTATCGTGCCGGATCGGTCCACCAAAGGTTCCGCCAAATTGGTTCTGGTGAAATGTGCCCCGCGTGGGAGAAAAATAATTGCGCGCATCCAGGTCCGTATTGCGCAGGAACCAAAATGCATTCCCATGAAACGCATTCGTGCCAGATTTGGTCACGACATTGATCTGACCGCCGCTGAACTCGCCGTATTCAGCGTCGAAATTGTTGGTCAGGATACGAAATTCGGCAATCGAGTCGAGATTCGGAATGATCGACGTCCCCATATTCACGTCTTCCTCGGCATCACTCGCATTTACGATGAAGGCGTTGGCGAATTCCCGCTGCCCATTGATCGAAATCGTCCCCGGATTCAAATCGCCGGAAGGCGAAAATGCGCTTGCGCCCACATCCTGAACCGTATTCGAAGTGATCGAGGTAGCCGGAGCGACACCCGGCTGCAAAGCAAGCAGATCCGTGAAGCTGCGATCGTTCAGAGGCACCGCGGTCATCTCGTGACTGGAGATCACGTCGCCCATCTGCGTGCTCGTGGTATCCACATGGACCGCACTCTCGCTTACCGTGACCGTGTCGTGTTCCCCTCCCACGACAAGCGATACAGGAATCACCAGCGCGCTATTTGCGTCCAGGGTGATATCCGAGCGCCGATAGAGCTTGAAACCCGGAACCGTAATTTCAACTGTGTAGTGCCCTGGGGGCAGCGCCGGAAAGGTATAGGTCCCATTGCTATCCGTATCCCGGCTCCGCTGCGCGCCAGTATCGGTGTTGATCACGGTCACGGCTGCTTTGGGAATCACCGCGCCGCGGGAATCCTTCACGGTTCCCGAAATGCTTCCCCCCACGCTCGCCCACGACAGCGCCGCTGCAAGGAAAAGGAGAGCAAACACACCCATGACACGGCTTGCTATCGACGGTGTGTGTGTACCAACAGCAGACAGAAAAGAAGAAGTCCACATTCGAGCTATCCGTCTCGATGCGGCAGTCACAGCGTGCTTCACGTGCGCTCCTAAGATTAGAACCAGGCAAGGCTTGAGACCTGGATGTCGGTTTGAACTGGAAAGGGCGGCAAGCCTTTAGTGAAGGCAATCCGAGCCTTTCGATTGTCGTCAACCAGGTCCTGTGTCTCCGCCAAGAGAACATCCACAGGGATCTGGTGTGTTTTTGGGCCTCAAGGTGGCGCCTGAGCTGAACTGGTCTTAAAGAATCTGTCCTTAGGCAAACTGAGACTATATCGGTCGCATATTGAAATCAAGTGAACAAAAAGAGAAATTACCCGAACCTCGACAGGATGGAAGAGACTTCTCCAATCTGTAGGCGTCGCGGCTCGCAAAACTCCATTGGTCGCAAGCGGACCAGGGGAGGGCGCCCTATCACAACACGCATTTAAGGCATATACAGCTCAAACCACGCCAAAGCCCTCTCCAGCACATCGCGGCGATGCTCGGGATTAACGAAGCCATGGCCTTCGTTGGGATAGACCACAAGCTTTGTAGGCACTTTTTGATCCCGCAGGGCATGCCAGAATTCAAAGGATTGCGGCGCCGGGCATTCCCCGTCGCGATCGCCGACTACGACTAAGGTCGGTGTCTTCACGCGCTTGATGAAGTTGATGGCGGAGCTTTTGGCGTAGACTGCCGGGTCGTCATAGACTGTCGCGCCAAAGAAAGGAATCATCCACTGGTCGATCGAGTTCTCGCCATAGTAGCTCTGCCAGTTGGAAATGCCTGCTCCCGCGACCGCCGCGCGAAAGCGATCGGTCTGGGTGACGGCGAACATGGTCATGAATCCGCCATAGCTCCAGCCGGTGATGCCAACGCGTTGCGGATCTACGGGGAGCTTGGCCGTAACCGCATCGACGCCGGCAAGAATGTCCTTGAGGTCGCCGTAGCCAAAGTCCTTGCGATTGGCCTGCGTGAAGCGTTCGCCTTCACCGTAGCTGCCGCGCGGATTTGGCATGAACACAAAGTAGCCAAGCGCGGAGAACGGCGCACCCCCGAACCCGATCCCCGGCCAACGGGGAAGCACGGCGGACGAGGGTCCTCCATGCACCATCACGATCATCGGATACTTCCTGACCGGGTCGTAGTTACCGGGATATAGCAGCCATCCCTGCACATCGAAACCGTCGTTCTTCCACTCGACGGATTCAGCCTTGCCCCACATCGGCTTTAGGTCATCGTTAAAGTGTGTGATTTGTTTCAGGTCCATGAGCTCGCCGGCCCACACCTCGGGCGGCCGCGAGAACGAGCTGCGAACGAAAGCGATGTTGTTGGTGTTCGACACCGAAATGCGCATTTCGAGGCCGCCTGCACCGACGGTATCAGGCAGCGTGAGGTTGTGCTCGGAGGACTCCTGCTGTGTCGAGATGTCAAACACAAATAGGTGCGAGGACCCGCCCTTGAACTCCGCAATACCGAGCTGGTGCTGGTCGAGCCACTCGAACCATGACGGACTGGATTGGCGATCGGGGGTGACATTCTTTGCTTCGCCGCCGGTCGAGGGGATGACGTAGATGTCGCCTCCCGTCGAGCCCTGGTCGGACATCAGGCCGCCGATAAAGCCGATCTGCGAACCGTCAGGAGACCAGCGGGGCACGGCGATTTGGAGGCCGTGGAGCGGGCCGATGGTAGGGTCGAAGACGATGTGAGGTTCATCGCGGACGAGGGATTCTTCTGGAATTTGGCTACTGGCGGCTTGATACAGGCGTCCGACGCGCTTGATGTAGAGCTTCGCGGTCCACCAGTTGTCTTCACCCGGCGGCGGCGCCGCGATGAACGTGAGGTTCTTCGAGTCACTCGACCAGTCGAATTCGTAGACGTGAAGATTGGCGGGGGTGATCTGTGTGAGGCTGCCACTGGATGCGTCTACGGCGGCGACGCGCTGGACTTCGAGTCCTTCAACCCCAATGACGCCGGATGGAGGCTTCATGGCGGCGAGGGCTCCAGACGGGCGGGTGGCTCCTTCTACATAGAGAAAGCTGAGGGATTTGCCGTCGGGCGACCAGTGCAGGTCTTTCGCAAAGCCGCTGAGCGGAGCGAGCAGGTGCGGCCTTGCGTTTAAAGCTGGCTCCGCAAGGAAGATCGCTGCTTTATGATCGGCAGTACAGTTTGAGAAGAACGCCAGATGCTTTGAGTCAGGCGACCAGGCGAGGCCGCTTTCTGTGCCTTTGGTGTCAGCCGCGCAGGCAGTGATCTGCCGCGGGTGGGCGGGGTCATTGAGCGGGGTTACCTCAATGCCGCCTTTGGGCCCGTCTACGTTCCAGGCAATAAGGTTGCCATCGGGCGAGAGATCGGTTTCGTGGATGGAACGGACCTGTTCCAGGGTATGAAGAATCTGGTCAATACGCGGATCATGAGCGGGGGCCGCCGCGCTCTGGCAAAATGCTGAAACAACGAGGACGGCGCTGAGTACGGGGCTAAGGGCGCAAACCAGGGGTGGAGCAAGGCGGCGTACGTTCATAGTTAGCAATGCTACCAAGCGGGCAAACGGTACAGAAGTTTCATAACGAACAAACTGCGAGGCGGTGCCCTCGACTGAGATTTTTCCTGAGACCCGGCTTCTTTTGTTTGACGACAGGCCCCCCTCTTGTTATTCTTAAAAGGTTCCACGAGTGTGCTCATTTTTCCTGTGCCTGATGGGAAATGCAGAGGCTCACGCTGTACAGAGTCACAGATAGCCCGCGGCAGTAAAAAGGTGGGTCTGGAAAGTTCTGTGAAGCCTTGCCGGGCTCGTGCGGTAAGGACTGATCGCATCGGTGCCTGCGACACTCGCCACCTTGGCGGGCTATGCAGGCCGGAACCAGCGAAACGGAGTTGGCTACTTTCTGAATCCGCCGCAAAGCGGATTTGAAATTACGCTCGGCCACCGTCGGGGTTCTCGTCTGGTACTAAGGCAAGGCGGACGCGAAGCAGGAAGATTGCGACTTCGCACGGATAAGCGCTTTTGAGCGCTTCGATTCGTGTGCGGGCGGGTTCCTGTCTCGCGCTCTGGAATTGAATAGGTTTGGATTGGTAAGGAGCTTGATTTGCCTACATTCAGTCAGCTGGTAAGGAAGGGTCGCACCGCACCGCGGTATAAGACGGCCTCCCCTGCACTGCAGGGATCGCCGCAGCGGCGCGGAGTTTGCACGCGTGTGTACACGCAGACGCCGAAGAAGCCGAACTCGGCGCTTCGCAAGGTTGCCCGTGTCCGCCTGACGAACGGCATTGAAGTGACGTCGTACATTCCCGGCGAGGGCCATAACCTGCAGGAGCACTCGATCGTGCTCATCCGCGGCGGCCGCGTGAAGGATCTGCCGGGTGTGCGTTATCACATCGTTCGCGGGACGCTCGACTCGGTAGGCGTAGTCAAGCGCACCCAGAGCCGCTCGAAGTATGGCGCCAAGCGCGCCAAGGCCGGAGCGGCCGCAGGCAAGAAATAGACTAGCCGTCCAGGCTATAGCGCGTTTCGGCGCGGCTTAGAGTCAAGGCAGTCAAACAAGTTTGCAGTGAAAAGAGATTAAAGGATCTATGCCGAGAAAAGGTCATATCGCCAAGCGTGAGGTCGCTGCCGACCCGGTTTATAACTCGACGCTCGTCACTAAGTTTGTCAACTCCATGATGTGGGGCGGCAAGAAGTCAACAGCGCAAGGGATTTTCTACACCGCGATGACGAACCTGGAGCAAAAGGGCGGCGCCGAGGCCTTGACGCTCTTCAAGAAAGCGGTTGAGAACTGTAAGCCGCTGCTCGAGGTGAAGACTCGTCGTGTAGGTGGCGCAAACTACCAGGTGCCGATCGAAGTGAACCCGGAAAGGCGTACGTCGCTTGCCATCCGCTGGCTGGTTTCCTACGGTCGTGCCCGCGGTGAAAAGGGCATGATCGACAAACTGACCAACGAACTGCTGGATGCGGCCAACGGTCGTGGCGCTGCGATGAAGAAGAAGGAAGATGTCCACCGTATGGCCGAAGCCAACAAGGCATTCGCGCACTATCGCTGGTAAAGAAAACATAGCAGAAGGTTTTGGGGTTTGGAGCCCTCAAGAGTAGCGAACATAAACCGCAGGCTGAAGATGCCGGCGAGAGTTTGAGAGAGATATTGTGGCCCGTCAAGTACCGTTAAATCGTTGCCGGAACATCGGAATTATGGCGCACATCGACGCCGGGAAGACGACTACGACTGAGCGCATCCTCTTCTATACGGGCATCACGCACCGTATCGGAGAAGTGCACGAAGGCACGGCGACAATGGACTACATGGAGCAGGAGCAGGAGCGCGGCATCACGATCACCTCCGCTGCCACCACCTGCACCTGGAACAACATCCGCATCAACATCATCGACACTCCCGGCCACGTGGATTTCACCGCTGAGGTGGAACGCTCACTGCGTGTTCTGGATAGTGCGGTTGCGCTGTTCGATTCCGTCTCCGGCGTACAGCCGCAGACTGAGACCGTGTGGCGTCAGGGCGATAAGTACAAGGTCCCGCGCATTTGCTTTGTCAACAAGATGGACAAAGCCGGCGCCGATTTCGAGCACGTGATCGAAACCATCCGCAAGCGCCTGGGCGCGCGGCCCGTTGCCATTCAGATTCCGATTGGCGCAGAAGCAAAGTTTCGGGGTGTGGTCGATCTGATCGAGATGCGCGCCATTGTGTGGAACGACGAGACGATGGGCGCGAAGTACACCATTGAAGAAATTCCCGCCGACCTGCGTAAGAAGGCTGAAGCCTTCCGCATGCAGTTGATCGAGACGGTCGCCGAGAACGATGACGATATGCTGCACAAGTTTCTTGAAGGTGAGACGCCTACTCCTGAAGAGCTGAAGAAAGCTCTGCGCGGCGCCACCATCGGCATGAAGGTCTTCCCGGTTCTGTGTGGCTCAGCCTTCAAGAATAAGGGCGTGCAGACGCTGCTCGACGCAGTTGTCGACTATCTGCCCAGCCCGCTCGATGTTCCTCCGGTCGAGGGCATCGATCCGCACGATACGACGGTGACGCTGATTCGCGAGGCCAAGGACGACGCCCCGTTTTCGGCCTTGGGCTTCAAGCTGATCAACGATCAGTTCGGCAAGCTGGGCTTTATCCGTGTCTACTCGGGCGTTCTGAAGACAGGGGATACGGTTCTCAACCCGCGCACGGGCAAGACGGAACGCGTGGGCCGCCTGGTGAAGATGCACGCCGACAAGCGTGAGGACATCACCGAGATTTATGCCGGTGACATCTGCGCCTGCGTAGGCCTGAAAGAGTTGAAGACTGGCGATACGCTTTGCGCGCCGCAGCACCCCATCGCGCTGAGCGCCATTGACTTCCCGGAGCCGGTGATTTCGGTTGCGGTCGAGCCGAAAACCAAGGGCGACCAGGAAAAGATGGGCATGGCGCTGGCCCGGTTGGCCGACGAGGATCCGACCTTTAAGGTCCGCACCGACATCGATTCGGGTCAGACAATCATTAGCGGCATGGGCGAGCTGCATCTCGAAATTCTTGTCGATCGCATGAAGCGCGAGCACAAGGTCGAGGCCAATGTGGGCGAGCCGCGCGTTGCCTTCCGTGAAACGATTCGCAAAACCGCTGAGGCGGAAGGCAAGTACATCCGCCAGACAGGTGGCTCGGGCAACTACGGCCACGTCAAGATTCGCCTGGAGCCGAACGAGGCGGGCAAAGGCTTCGAGTTCATCGACGCTATCCGCGGCGGTGTGGTTCCGAAGGAATACATCAAGCCGACCGAGCAGGGCATTCGCGAGGCGCTGCACAATGGCGTGCTGGCCGGTTACGAGGTGGTTGACTTCAAGGCCACGCTCTACGACGGCAGCTACCACGATGTCGACTCGAACGAAATGGCTTTCAAGATCGCCGGATCGATGGCCTTCAAGGAAGCTGCAAAGAAGGCAAGCCCCGTACTGCTGGAGCCGGTGATGGCCGTCGAAGTCACGGTTCCGGAAGAGCACATGGGCACGATCATCGGCGACATCAACTCGCGCCGTGGCCGTATCGAGGGCATGGAGCACACGGGCGGTTCGCAAGTGATCAAGGCTATGGTGCCGCTCAAGGAGATGTTCGGATACGTGAACGACATCCGTTCATCGACACAGGGCCGCGCTTCCTACAGCATGCAGTTTGCGCGTTATGAAGAGGCTCCGCGCATGATCTCGGAAGAGATCATCAGCCGCAACCAGGGCAAGTAGCGAAATTAGATCGCAAGCCCGATGGGCTCGGAACAATAGAGCAAGACCGAAGGAACGAAAGAGGAACCAGTATGGCGAAGGAGAAATTTGATCGTTCGAAGCCGCACGTGAACGTGGGGACGATCGGGCACATTGACCACGGGAAGACGACGTTGACGGCGGCGATCACGAAGGTGTTGTCCAAGCACAACCCGAAGA
>JBAVYX010000037.1:0-5918 GCA_049588475.1 Silvibacterium sp.
GCCGAGGAGGCCTCGGCCAAGGACCTGCCGTATCTGGATTTTCTCGAGCAGACGCTCGAAGCGGAGAGCCAGGCCAAGCACTCCAGGAACGTGCGCCTGAAGACCCAGTGGGCGCACTTCCCCTACAACAAGGGCCTGGACCAGTTCGACTTCGACTTCCAGCCCTCGGTCGACGAACGCAAGTTGCGCGAGCTGGCCAGCCTGGCCTTCCTGGAGCGCAAGGAAAATGTGCTTCTGCTCGGGCCGCCCGGCGTGGGCAAGACACACCTGGCGATTGCGCTGGGAACCGAAGCGATCGTCGCCGGCAACACCGTCTACTTCGTCACCATCCAGGACCTGGTGGCCCAGTTCCAACGCGCCCGCGACGAAAACAAGCTCAAGGAAAGGATGACCCTGTTGGTCAAGCCGAAGCTGTTGGTTCTCGATGAAATGGGCTACCTGGCGCTGGATCCGTTTGCCGCCACCTGCTTGTTTCAACTGGTCAGCGAACGCTATGAGAAAGGTTCCATCATCCTGACCTCCAACAAGAGCTACGGCGACTGGGGCGCGATCTTCGCCGACAACGTCATCGCCTCGGCCATCCTTGACCGGCTGCTGCACCACTCCACGACGATCAACATCAAGGGCGAGAGCTACCGGCTCAAGGACAAGAAAAAGGCCGGCGTAATCGCCGCCAAAACCACTAGCAAGGAAGGAGCCTGACCCATCCTGAACCAGCGCTCGGAGTATGCGGCTCCGGGCTTCGCCCTCCGCCGCACACTCCCGGCCTGATCTTCAACCTTAATTAACCCGCCCTTGCCGGGGAATTTTCAAACGCCCAAAACTGGGGATTTTTCAGTTGACGATGACAGGGCGTTCCGATCAATGTGACCCTCCTGTTTTCGAGCGCGCAGTATGTAGCGGCCGCCGAGGCCTACCTGCGCGGCATCGAGCGAAGAATCGCTGCCGGACTGAATCCGGATGTCGGCTCGGTTGCCTCGCTGTTCGTTAGCCGCTGGGATGTAGCAGTAGCGGACGATCCGAAATAATCGACTGGGCCGAGAAACAGGGTTATCGACAACCGACGACGGTAGTGAATTGTCATCAGCGAGTGCCAAATCGCCAAAGCATTCACGGAAAATCGATAGGTCCTCACAAGTCCTAGTGCTGTGTGCGACTTGAAGTCGTTTTGAATGATTGTTCACACGAAAGAAGTGGAGTGAACCTGCGGTTCCGTCCGCAGTAACCTATCGACATCGGCGTAGCTGGCAACGGCTGGGTCGAAAGCTGTCGAGACAACGCACCTCTTCCCTGACGGGTAGGAAGAACTCTGCGAGGAGATCTGCCGCACTGCCAGCGCCAAGGCGGTGAGAGGGTCAGGCTGAATGATATGTCCAACAGAAGTGAACTGCTTTAGGCATCGTTAAGGACAAAGAGCCAAAGACGCTAATAGGCTCTGGCCAAAAAGGCATGCAGCCGGTTGCTTCCTCACAGCATGGGAGCACACGGACAAAAAGGCTGCCGGTGTATAGGCAGGGACTACGTCATTCGTGTCATTCAAACGGAACAAGGTAAGCCCGATGTTCCGCCCTCTCGGGGGCAGGCGGTGCCGTAAGGCACGCTGTTGGGGCAGCGGGTAAAGGAGGCTGGAGAAAGCAAATGCTGCTCTGTAATGGAGCGGATAGGGGTTGCAATATCACTCCGCTGCGAAAGCAGGCAGACTTCCCGCTGGTCGTGGTCGACGAAAGAACTTACAGAATCTTCGCGGGAGGAAATTGCAAATGAACGTGGCACCAACCATGTGTGCAGCCTCCGATCCTGGAAAGCAATGGGAACAGATCAACTGGTCTCAGTGTGAACTCAGGGTCAGGAGACTGCAGGCGCGTATCGTCAAGGCAACACAGGAAGGCCGTCAAGGCAAGGTGAAATCCTTGCAATGGTTGCTGACCCACTCGTTCTACGGTCGAGCTCTGGCTGTGAAACGAGTGACGCACAACAAGGGCAAGAACACGCCGGGAGTGGACGGAGCGATCTGGAGCACACCGGCGTCCAGATATAGGGCCATCGACACGCTGCGACGGCGTGGCTATCAGCCGCAACCGCTGCGACGTGTCTACATCCCGAAGGCCAACGGAAAACTGCGGCCGCTGGGAATCCCCGTGATGAAGTGTCGCGCCATGCAGGCGTTGTATCTGCTGGCGCTACTCCCCGTCGCGGAGACAACTGCCGACCCCAACTCCTATGGCTTTCGTCCGAAACGCTCGACCGCCGACGCCATCAGTCAGTGCTTCATCGTGCTGTCCCATAAGACCAGCGCACAGTGGGTTCTGGAGGGTGACATCCGTGGCTGCTTCGACAATATCAGTCACGCATGGATGCTCGACCATATTTCCACCGATAAAGAGGTGCTGAGAAAGTGGTTGAAGGCGGGCTTCATGGAAAATCGAACACTGTTTCCTACGGAGGCAGGTACACCGCAGGGCGGAATTATTTCGCCCACGGCGGCGAACCTGACACTGGATGGGTTGGAACGGCTTCTCAAGGAGACTTTTCGTAAGAAGGTCATCCAAGGGAAGGTGCATAGCCCGAAGGTGAACTTCGTACGGTATGCCGATGACTTCATCATCACCGGAACCTCGAAAGAGTTGCTGGAAGACGAGGTCAAGCCTCTTGTAGAGCAGTTCATGCTCGAACGGGGCTTGCAGCTCTCACCTGAGAAAACCTGCATCACGCATATCGACCAAGGGTTCGACTTCCTGGGGCAGAACCTGCGCAAATATAACGGCAAACTCCTGATTACACCCTCCAAAAAGAACATGCATGCTTTTCTGGAAAAGGTACGTGATGCGATTCATCAGAATCGTACTGCGAAGCAGGAGAACTTGATAAGGGCGCTCAATCCGATGATCCGGGGTTGGGCAAACTATCACCGTCATATCGTGGCGTCCTCGGCGTATCAGAAAGTAGGGATGGGCCTCTGGAACTTGCTCTGGCGATGGGCAAAGCGCCGTCATCCGAAGAAGTCCGCTACCTGGATCGCAGATCGGTACTGGCACAGGTTCGGAAGGCGTAAGTGGTGCTTTGCTGTATTGGCTGGTTCCAACGTGCAACGTTCGCAGACGTTGGTGTCTAGGCTGGTTGATCCCACCAAGACTCCCATCGAGCGACACGTTAAGGTGAAGTCGGACGCTAACCCGTTCTCCCCTCACTGGCACGGATACTTCGAGGATCGAAAGAGACTCAAGCTGACCAGCAAACATCGCTGATCCAAATGCGTTGTGACACCGGCTCCACTCGTGTGGGGCTTACACACGGCTTGAGCCGGATGATGGGAAACCATCAAGTCCGGTTGTGTGTCCAGCGAAGGCTGGCATGTTCAGCAGGAGACAAACCTGCCGAGGCAAGAGTCAGAAGCCTCGTAGCTTGGATAGCAGAGAGGAGGGAAACTGAATTTCTGAAGCCTATCGACGACTGTCTCTTCGGGAGACGTGCAAGTCATCGGGCCGTAATGAAAATGAACGTGGATGTGGCCTCGAAAGTGAAGATCCCCGAAGGCCGAGCCTGCAACCGTGAGGGCGAAGGCAGCATGGATAGCCGAAATCTGACCGATGCGGCTGTTTCACTTCGGCGGGGTGGAAGCGACGGCACGATGACAAGGACATGCTAAGAAACTGGAGAAGCCCTCCTCGCCCCGGTGCGAAATCGCCGGAGCAAGGTAGGCCTTATAACCGGTGAACCCGGGAAGTGGGCTGAAGGCGAGAGGGTGGCGGATGGGTCCGCAGTAGCGAGGAAGCCGGGTAATGCCGGTGGAGCAAAGGGGCCCTTCTGTTTGCAATGGTTCCAACAAAACGGGAGGCAAGGGTGGATGATAAACACACCCATTAGTTTGCAGGACCTGAGGAGGAACATATACGTCAAGGCGAAGGCTGAACCGTCCTGGCGTTTCTGGGGTTTGTACGTCCATGTCTGCAAGATGGAGACACTGCGCGAGGCGTATACGTTGGCCAGGAAGAACAACGGCGCCCCGGGAGTTGACGGGGTGACGTTCGAGGTCATCGAGGCGCAGGGCGTGGAGGAGTTCCTTGAGCAGATACAGGGCGAACTGAGGAATCGTACCTATGTACCGCTACGAGCACGGCGGCGGGAGATACCGAAGGACGGAGGAAAAGTTCGCGTTCTGTCGATCCCCGCTATCCGTGACAGAGTGGTACAAGGCGCGCTCAAGCTCATCATGGAGCCGATTTTCGAGGCGGACTTTCAATCAGGGTCGTATGGGTATCGTCCCAAACGCACTGCGCATCAGGCGGTGCATCGAGTAGCAACGGCAATCGTTCAGCGGAAAACCCGCGTGATAGATCTGGATTTGCGAGCATACTTCGACACAGTCAGACATCATCTGCTGCTTGGAAAAGTTGCACGCCGGATCAATGACGATGAGGTGATGCGTCTGCTGAAGTTGATGTTGACGGCATCGGGTAGACAAGGCGTACCGCAAGGCGGGGTAATTTCACCGCTGCTCAGTAACATCTATCTCACCGAGGTGGATCGCATGCTTGAGCGAGCGAAAGAGACCACGCGCTACGGGAAGTACACGTATGTCGAATATGCCCGCTTTGCTGACGATCTTGTCGCGCTGATTGATGCTCATCCGCGCAATGCGTGGATGCTGGGGGCGGTGAGCAAACGCCTTCGTGAAGAGTTCGCCAAACTACAGGTCGAAATCAATGAAGAGAAGAGTCGCATCGTGGATCTGGAATGCTCAGAAAGCTTCGGTTTTCTGGGGTTCGATTTCCGACGCCTGCGCAGTATAGGGAGGCAGGTGTGGCGGGCGCACTACACGCCGAAGATGAAGAAGCGCACGGCGCTACTGCGCAAACTCAAGGCTGTGTTTCGGCGATACCAGTCACAGCCTGTGGATCGGGTCGTGCAATTGATCAATCCGGTCCTGCGGGGCTGGGTGAACTACTTCGCCGTCGGACACTCCAGCGAGTGCTTCAGCTTCATTAGAGACTGGGTAGAGAAGAAGATCCGGCGTCACATGGGGCGATCCCGGAACCGACGCGGCTTCGGCTGGAAGAGGTGGAGTAGGCGCTGGCTGTACGACGAACTAAAGCTGTTTAACGGCTATCGGGTGCGTCGTCAATCTGTGCCGAAAGCGCTCCCAGCGTGATAGGTTCCATAACCCCTGACACGAAGCAAACAGGAAAGCGCAGTGCGGGAAAACCGCACGCTGCGTTTGACGTGGCGGGAGCTGGAAACGTGACTATGGTTGCCGGACTGCGGTCCCTCGCGAAAGCGATGAAATCACCACCGGCGCCTAACGTGCGCGCGCCTGCTCTCGACCCTACCTGAGGGGAGGGAGCGGCAGTGATGCCGTTCCCTTACCCGACATCTGGAGCGCCCCCACGCAATAGTGGACGGATTATTGCTGTCAAAGAGGGCGCTTCTGATACAGCGACTTGAAGGAAGCCGCCCTCATGGAAGCCTATGTACTTTGAATCGGTCTGATCGGGTGCAGAGATCTGAGGAAGAAGTGGAGATAGGCATGATGTTGCGCTTTGAGATGGGATGGAGCAGTGAAGGGTGGTCATAGTGCGTCAGGTGTGGTCTCAACAGCCATTGAGGTTTCCAGGCCCGACGAAGTAAAGCGTTCCAGGAGGCTGATCAAGCGATGAGCCGGCCCACCACGACGGGCCCGACGACCGCTTTAGGAGCGGATTCGACTTTATCGCGAGCGAAATAAGAGCAACCCGTTCCCAGCCGTAATGACAGGTTCTCCGGATTGCAGGATTTCAATCTGACGCCCTTCGCACTGTTCCGGCACGTCGAGATGTCCGAGGATCTTCCCACTCTTCGGGTCGAGCTTCACAAGCCAACCAGGAGCGCCGGGATCTTCTGCAAGTGAACTGATGCTTGCCCAGAGCATCCCATCCACGAGC
>JBAVYX010000038.1:0-3850 GCA_049588475.1 Silvibacterium sp.
GCAACCAGTGTGAGAAAGCACACTGTTAAAGCTGCCAGGCCTCGCAAAGCTGTTTTCATGTGGGCTGCGTCCTTTCCATTACCGCAGAGGCGATCAGCTTAGCCGAAACGAACAACCGGTGGGAACGTTTTTCGTCACAAAGATCTTTGAATCTGATACCTTTTTATCCGGAATTTCCTTTTTGGCTTTGTACATCCATCCACTCGTACTTTTTACGAATTTCACGCATGATAGTCCTTTGTCATGCATAACCTTGGTCGATGTTGAATGCAATCAATTCTGCCAACCGTACAATCATCCCATGCTGCCACCCGATCCACGTTTCCAACACCGGCGAACCCGGCGAAACGCGCTTTGGCGATTTTTGGTGACGCTGGATTGGAGTCTTAACAGCACGGGAGGGTCAAGGTTCGTGCTGTTCAGGTCTCAAATTCCAGGCCCCAAAACGAGTCCTCAGGCACGCGATCCTGGGTTTGATCCTTGAAAAATTGGCCCCACGACTGTTGCGTTGGGAGAAAAATGGTGGCAGAATTGCAACTCATCAAAGAAAGTGCCGAGGTGTTGGAATGCTCTAAACTGGAGTCGAAGACAAGCAGCCGACTCCACCTCGGTTGATCCAGCGTCTCCCCGCGCCAAATGTCGTAAGCCTTGGTCCCTAATCTGCATTACCACGGTCGATCCATCACCAGAAGCCAGGTTCTGGTACCTGAGATTAGGGGGGATTGTGTTTCGAAGATTGGGCACAGCTCTGTTTACATTCTTCGCGGTCGTGTCGATCGCGAATAGCGTTTCCCACGCGCAGCCACGGCCCCTGTTGACTCGTCATGTGCGTGGAGAGACTGTCACCGGACAGACGCGGTTCGTCGGTCGCCTCTCCGCAGACCAGCCTATGCGGCTGGTGATTGTTCTGCCTCTCCGCAATGAGGCGGGCCTGGAAGAATTCCTGAAGGAGCTCTACAACCCTTCCAGCCCGTCTTACCGCAAATACCTCACGGTGGAAGAATTTACCGAGATGTTTGGTCCGACCCAGCAAGACTACGACGATGTGGTGCATTGGGCGGAAATCAACGGGTTCACGATTGCCGCCAGGTCCCGCAATCGCATGAACGTGGACGTGACGGGGTCAGTGGCTACCATCGAGAGCGCATTTCACGTGAAGATGGGTCTCTACCGGCACCCCATGGAAAACCGCTCCTTTTATGCTCCGGATCGCGAGCCCACGGTGGACCTGCCGTTCCAGCTTTGGCACATTGCAGGGCTGGACAACTATTCGATACCGATTCCTGCCGTGAAACGCAAAGCTCTGGAGGTGAAGACCGAGGCCACGACAGGCTCCTGCCCCGATCAGTCCTTCTGCGGCAGCGACATGAGAGCGGCCTATTACCAAGGCATATCTCTGACCGGCTCCGGCCAATCGCTGGGTCTGCTGGAGTATGCCGGCACTGATTTGACGGATCTAGAAACCTACTATGCGAACGCCGGTCAGACCCTCAGTGTGCCTATAACCCTGCTCTCCACGGACGGGACCAGCACCAGCTGCACTTACCCGGACTGCGATGACACCGAACAGACCATCGACATGACTCAGGCTCTTGGCATGGCTCCAGGTCTTTCGAGCCTTGTAATGTACGTCGGATCGAGCGATGCGGCCATTTTCAACGCAATGGCCACGGCCAGTCCGCTGAACGCGCAATTGAGCTCTTCGTGGACGTGGTACCCGCCGGACCCGAGCACGGATAATCCGTACTTTCAGGAGTTCGCGGCTCAGGGGCAGAATCTGTTTCAGGCGGCCGGCGACGGCGGGGCGTGGAGTTCCTCTTCGGAGATTTACCCCGCCGATAACGCCTATTTAACGTCGGTCGGCGGGACAGACTTAGAGACCAGCGGGCCTGCTGGCACTTGGAGTTCGGAGACCGCCTGGGTGGATGGCGGCGGCGGAATTTCTCCAGATAAATTTGCGATTCCCTTTTGGCAGACGACGACAGCCAGCGGCTGCTCCGATTGCTCCCACAACTATCGCAACGGCCCGGACGTTTCGGCCAATGCGGATTTTACTTTTTACGTCTGCGCCGATCAAACCACCTGCACGGCTAATTTGTATGGCGGGACCAGCTTCGCGGCGCCCATGTGGGCCGGCTACCTAGCTCTAGTCAATCAACAGGCAGTGGCTGACGGTGAGCCCACGCTCGGCTTCATCAATCCGGCTCTTTATGACATTGGTTTAGGCTCGAGCTACGACACCGATTTCCACGACATCATCAGTGGCAACAACGGCTATCCAGCCACCACCGGCTATGATCTGGCAACTGGCTGGGGCAGTCCGAACGGAAGCAACCTGATCACTGGGCTGATCAACACAATTAAGACTCCTGGTTTTGGCCTTACGGCCTCGCCCACTCTGGTCTCAGTGGTACAGGGCAGCTCGGGAACGTCGACGATTACTAGCACGGTGTTGAACGGCTTTAGCTCGGCCATTTCTCTGTCTGCGACGGGCCAGCCCGCGGGCATGACCGCAACCTTCAGCCCAACCTCGATAACCGGAGCTGGAACTTCAACGATCACCTTCGCTGTGGGCGCCTCGGTTGCCGCCGGCACGTATCGCATTACAGTCACGGGAACCTCCGGCAGCATCACGGAAGTTGTTGTACTCACTCTGACGGTGACCAAAGCGACTCCTGACTACACCATCAGCGCATCGCCCACAACGATCAGCGTCGACCAGGGCAGTTCCGGCACAACCACGATCACCTCCGTTATTTCCGGCGGCTTTGACTCGGCCATTTTGTTGGAGGCAACTGGCTACCCAATCGGGGTGACCGTGAGCTTCAGCCCTGTGACCATACCAGCGCCCGGCTCGGGTAAGTCCACCCTGAAAATTAGCGTGGACAAGAAGGTCGCGCTCGGAGACCACACCATCACGATCAACGCTACGGGCGTGGGAATACCGCGCACGATTCAGGTCACGCTCGACGTTCTCAAGTGAGATCGAGCGAACCGGGATTGGACAACTGGAATTTCGCCAACTGGGATTGGCGGCACGGGCGAACTCAACGCTCGAGCGATCTCAACAAAGGAGGACTGCCCATTCTACGAGAAGTGAAGACGGAACCGCTTATTGCAACGTCTGACACGGAACGAATGCATGACGAATTGGCCATGTCACTCGCAACCGTTGGATTGAAACCCGTTTGGATTCCCTGATCGAAGGATCGGGGACAGCCCCTGGGGGCAACAAGGAGACAAAATGTTAGGACGAGGATTTGGTTTAATCGCGCTCGCGGCAGCCCTGGTCCCTTTCACCCAGATGGCGGCAGCGCAGAACTACACGGGAACACCCAAGCCGACGATCCAGGATTATGGACCGTTTCCCGCCACCGCCGTCAAGCCGGCCACCACCACCGAAACTTCTGTTTCTTCTGCTGTCGCCAGCGGGAAATGCGGCAATCCAGCGGCCGCGTGCCTGTTTTATGGCGGCGATTTTCTCGATAACCCTCTCTACCCGCCGTTCCTTGCCAATGGCTTGGCCAACGAGAATACGCTGTTCGTACCCGGAACCCCGTATGGCGCAGCGGTCTGGATCCCCTTTACCGTGCCCGCGGGCAAGACATGGGACGTGACGGGACTCTTCACCAACAATCTGTCCACCTATGGCGTCCTCGACCAGGGAACCCTGCCCGCCTCTGTGGCCTACTGGTCGATCAATGAAGAAGTAATCGCCGGCAGCCCTGGAGTTGTAGTCGATTCCGGTATTTCCCCGGCCACCAGCACACCAACAGGCCGAGCCGCCTTCAGTCTGACCGAATACACGATCCAGGTGACAGGACTGAGCGTCACGCTCGCGCCTGGCACC
>JBAVYX010000039.1:0-3359 GCA_049588475.1 Silvibacterium sp.
CAACTTGCAAATCCCGCACACTGCGCGGGATTCGCACTTTCCCACCGCCTCTACGGCTACTAACTTATGAAACCGGACACTTCATTTGTTCTCAAAAGCGGACATTTTCACTTGCTTCCGACACTGCCAATTCGCCGGACACACGTGAATTTTGCCGAATGATCGACCGTCGCATGGACCTCGACATACCCGTTTCCAAATACTCATTCACTGCGTAGTGCCTGTACCGGATCGATGGAAGCGGCTCTGCACGCGGGTCTCCACGTGGCGATAAGACCTACCGAGCAGATCAGGCCCACCACACCTGCCAGTATCACTGGATTACCAACCGTTACGCCGTAAAGGAATCCCTTGAGGAGCCGGCTCATGAGGGCGATGCCACAAAGCCCGAAAATCGTACCGCCGCCCAGTAGAAATCCACCTTCCTTGAGCACCATCCAGAGGACCGATGCGCGGCCCGCCCCAAGCGCCATCCTGACTCCGATCTCATGTGTCCGTTGGGCGACCCTATAGGAGATGACTCCGTAGATGCCAACAGCGGCCAGGAAAAGCGCGATACCGGCGAAGGTGACGAGAAGAAGCATATTGAAGCGCCAGCGCCCGAGTGCGTCCGAGAGCAACTCTCGCATCATTCTTACCTCGGCGACCGGCTGCTCTGGATCCACTTGCAGCATCGCAGTGGCCAGCTCCTTGGCGAGGCTCTCGGAATCGGATTTCGTGCGAACAGCCCAGCGGATTGGGATTGTCCCGACCAACAAGGAAGCCAAGTGCGGAGAAACCTGGCTGAAGGGCGTGTACATCGACGGTGGCGCGGAATCGTTTATTTCGTCTGCCTTTGCGTCCCCGACCACTCCGACAATCTCCCGTGGCTCGTCCGCAAAATCCGGACCCAGGTTTTGCGCGATAACGATCCGCTTCCCGATCGGATTTTCGTTCCGGAAATATTGACGGGCCATCGCCTGGTTAATGACAACCACCCCCGGCGAGTGTTCGGAGTCTGATTGCTCGATTTGCCGGCCCTTGAGGACGGGTATCTTCATCGTCTGGAAATAGTCGGAGCTTACTATCAGGTAGCAGCTGTCCCCGGAAGACTGTCCGCGCGGAGGGATCGCGCCGCCCATGACCGTAAAAGGGAAATCGAGAGTAGGTTCGGTGGGGAGACTGGTCACGCTCGCCGCGCTCTCTACGCCCGGCACTTTCCGTATGCGCAGCAAGGCCTCCTGCAGGAAGCGCTGCAAGGAAGCGGGGCTCCCATATCGATCGACCGAAAGAGTGGTCTCGAAGGTCGTCAGCTGGTTGTAATTGAATCCCGGATTCAACTGCTGCAGTTTTAGAAAACTCGCAATCAGCAATCCAGCTGCGAAGAGCAGCATGAGCGAGAACGCGGTCTCCGCAACGATCAGTGCTCTCGAAACCTTTCGATGACTTCTGGTTGAAGTCGAAGCGCGCGATGAACTGCTATGCAGCGCGTTGCGGACGCCCATACTCGAACTGCGCACGGCAGGTAACAAGCCGAACAGGATTCCAGTGAAGAGGGAAACGCCGACCGCAAACGACAGCACACGCCAATCAAGTGAGGTCGCACCGAATCGAGAGATGGTAACCGGGGCCGCAGCAATGAGACTCTTGTTGGCTAGCCACGCGACGAGCATCCCGAGTACCCCTCCTGAAAGCGCGAGCAAGAGGTTCTCGGTAAGAAGCTGGCGGATGATGCGCAGCCTGCTCGCACCCAGAGCGCTGCGGACCGCAATCTCACCGGCGCGGTCGCCCATACGCGCGAGCAGCAGGTTCGCGATGTTGGCGCAGACGATGAGCAGGACGAATCCAACCGCGCCGAAGAGCAGCATAAGAATTGGTCGCGCGTCCTCGGTAACCCGCTGCTGCAGGGCGGGCAGGGCGATCGATCCTGCAGACGGAAAGACTGTCGATAGATCCGCAGCTAGCCGTCGGCTCAGAGATGTGATTTCCGACGCCGCTTGTTCCCGCGTTACTCCATCATTCAGCCTCCCGATGCATTCGAGTACGCTGCGTGGATCGCGGCTTGCGGCCGGCAATTGGAGCGGGGTCCAGATTTCAACTGCGCTTGACGTCGGCATGGTGCCAAGGAACTGAAATCCCCGCGGCAAAACTCCAATGACCGTGTAAGGCTCTCCATCGATCCGAATCGACTTGCCGACAATCTCGCGGTCATCGTTGTATCGGCGATGCCAGAGGCTTTCTCCAAGAATGGCGACGCGCTGCGACCCAGGTTCATCGTCCTCCTTGGTGAAGTTGCGCCCCAATTGAGGCGCGACTCCGAGCACGCGGAAAAAATCCGCGCTCACCCGAAGTCCAGGTATGCGTTCCGGCAATGCTCGTTCCGCTAGGTTGAATCCAACAGGGAGTACTGAGTACGCGGCCAGATGTTGCAAGGTCCGGCTATGGTCCCTCCAGTACAGGAACAGAGGTATGGACGCCGTGTAGCTTAACCCAGTAGTCGTCACTTTCTCCGTCTGAACAATCCGTTCTGCATGGGGATACGCGAGCGGCCGTATCAGGACAGAGTTGACCACTCCAAAGATGGCGGTGCTGGCGCCGACGCCGAGCGAGATCGTCAGAATCGTAGCGACCGCAAAACCGGGCGACCTGGCCAGCTGCCGAAACGCGTAGCGCGCGTCCATGGAAATGCTTTCGACGGCCAGTACCGCGTCTACGGCATTCACGTGCTCCCTGGTCTTCGTCAGGTTTCCGAAACGCAACATCGCATCGTGTCGCGCTTCTCCCGGAGACATCCCTGCGGCCACATTGTCTTCAAACCGCATCTCGATATGCGACCGAAGTTCCGCATCGATCTCCCGGTCCACACGCGACCGCGAGAAGAGATTCGAAATTCGACGAAACAGCGTCATGGTGCTACCTCATGCGTAGCGCAAAATGGCGCGGACGCCTTTCACCAGATGTTCGAAGTTTTTCTCCGCCCCCTGCAACTGCTTCCTGCCGACGGCGGTCAGCTTGTAATACTTTGCCTTCCGGTTCGTCTCTGTAAGCGCCCACTCTGACGCGATCCATCCGTTCTGCTCCATCCGGTGCAGCGCCGGATACAGCGAACCTTCTTCGACCCGCAACAGTTCATCGGACGCTCTCTGGATGTGGAGCACGATGCCGTAGCCGTGCAGAGAACCTGTGTGGGAGAGCGTTTTCAGCACGAGCAGTTCGAGAGTCCCCTGCAGATCATTCTTCGCCATCTGTCTTTACCCCTAGCCGCCCGTGGTGCAACTAGCTGATTTTCTGCAAGACGGTCGGCGGACCCTGGTGCGCGATGGTACGACGTATTTCGCAACCGACGCGGCGACACGGCTTCTACAAGAGTGGTTTTGACC
>JBAVYX010000040.1:0-3817 GCA_049588475.1 Silvibacterium sp.
GCAATCACAGGCAGCCGATTCACCGTCGGTCAAACACAATCCCGAGGTGAACATCGATTCCGCTGTGGGCCAGCCGTACGTAATCTACGAGGGCCTGACGATGGATACGGTGCTTATGAACCGGCTCGATGGTGACGCGGTGGGACCTGTCAAAGTTCTGGTCTCAAATCCGGTCTACTCGCACGACCGCCAACACGTGCTTATCCCTGACGGCACGATCGTGCTCGGAGAAGCTCGAAAGATCGGCTCCGTTGGATTCGGCCAGCAGCGCCGTCTGGCCGTTGTCTTTCACCGCATGATCATGCCCGACGGGTACTCTGTCGATCTTGATCAGTTTCACGGCCTCGATCAGATCGGAGAGGAAGGCTTAAAAGATAAGGTCAACAACCATTACCTTGAAATCTTTGGAACTTCGATTGCTCTGGGGGTGATTGCCGGCGCCGCACAGATCACTCAAGGTGGCGGCGTTTACGGCGGCTCAGGTCCCCAGGCCTTCACCAACGGCGCAGCTTCGTCCGTTTCCCAATCTGCAACCACCATCATGGACCGCTTCATGCAGATCCCTCCAAACATCACCATCAGAGAGGGACATCGCGTAAAGGTCTACTTCACGCAGGACATGCTTTTGCCTGCCTACGAAACCCACACCATCCCTCAGACATTTTAGGAGATACGCATGCATCGCAAAGCAAAATTAATCTTCTCTATCGGAGTAATCACAATTGCTCTGACGGGGTGCCAAAGTCATCAGGAAAAAATTGATGCTCTCCAAAGGGAACATGACCGCATCAGCCAGCAATACAAGAAGGACTGCGGCGACCAATACCTGAAAGCGCAGCCTCAGTTCAGCCAGAAATGTGTCGACGAAGCCAAACAGATGGACGATCTCTGGAAACAGCTTCAGGCCGAAAAATCAAAGTGAACAGGAAGAGAAAAGGAGAACAAACCATGAGAACCACATCCTTGGTTGCGATCCTGGCCCTTTGCGCAACGTCTCCGTTGGCACGCGCCCAGTTCGGTTCGGGCATTGTCTACGATCCGACGCAATCGGCGCACGCAGTCCATCAGATCTTGCAGGCTAACCAGCTCTACACAACCACAGTTCAAACCGAGCAGAAGGTGATTGCTGCTTACAATCTTGCCCGGCAGATGGCGAACCTTCCGCAATCTCTTTACACATCGTTTACCAATCTCGGCCGTCAGCAGTGGACGCTGCTCACCCAGCCTGCAAATACGTATGGCAATTCGACCCAATGGATCAATGCCGCCTTGACCGGCTATGGAGCAGCCGGAGCAAACCAGGCGGCCAGTCTTCCGCGCATTGGGCAGATCATCGGCTATGGTTCGCTAAGCGCTCAGGGACGGCAAGTCATTGCCGCACACGGCGCCACGGTCGATCTCTACGATTCAGCAAACGCGAGCAGTCTGCAAACAATCGGCACAATTCGGGCGAATGCGGCCCAACGGGAGGCGGACATAAGCCAGCTCGAGGCGGCGACGCATTCCGTTGATCCTGCCCAGCACACGGAGATGGCTACGCTGCAACGGATCAACCAGGCGCTCCTCATCGAATTGCGCACCGAGCAGGAAACCAATCAGATGCTGCAGATGCAGGCTTTGCAGCAGATGGTTGGCCAAAAGGTTCAGCAGGACAATCTTAAATCCCTATTTCTTGTTGGAAACGGATATCAGCAGAGCTTCAACTCTATCACTCCGCAGCAGACGACCGCCGGAACACAGTGGGCATTTCACTACTGATCGAAGCGCGAGGCCGTTATGGATTTCCTCATTCTCATCAAGAACGGTTGCGACAACCTCACCGCAACCGTTGCGCCGTCGGTCGATTCGCTGGGGCTGCATATGGTAATTGCCCTCGCCACCATCATGCTCGTGTGGTTCGGCGTCCAGGAGGCACTCGCGTCCGCGCAGGGTGGGCCGGGGTTCAACGTAGCGAAATTCCTCAACTTCTTCCTTCTGATCACCTTCGCATACTGCTTCGTCAGGTTTTACGACGGGTCGATTCCTGGGATCGGCTATTCGCTGAAAGGCTTTGTCAGTGGCGGAACTAGCAGCCTTGTGGATTACATCGGCAACGACTCGACACAGGAGGTCCAGGATACGGTTCACGCAGCTCTAAGCAAGATCGGAAGCATATCGCCGTCATTGACGGAGCCGTATATGCTTCTCTGCACATACACAGTTCAAATCGTTCTGAGCGTTCTGACCGCTCTTATTGCGGTCATCTTGGCCTATGGCGCCATCGGAGCCACCATCATTGGACTGCTCGGTCCTGTATTTATTCCCTGGATGGTTTTCAGCAAGACAGATTTTCTCTTCTGGGGTTGGCTGAAGGCATTCCTGGGCTTTGAGTTTTACAAGGTGGTCGCCGCTGCCACCATGAGCGTCCTTAGTCATCTGCTCATCACCTATCTGACAAGTGGCGCGATGAATGTGGACGATCCTCAAAGGCTCATTTATCTCATGCCCGGTCTCTTGATTCTGTGCCTTATCGCTGGATTTATTTTGCTCAAGATTCCCGCCATGACCGCCACCCTCTTCTCCGGTCACACCGGAGGTCATGATGCCGGTTTTGGTGTTGCGACTGCGTTTGCCGCACGCGGTTTGATCAGCTAAGGAGGCCAATATGAAAAGCGCGACGAATGATGTGTCTTACGAAATCACTCGGGCTGCCGAGCGCTACCTCGAACAGTATGGGGATCCGATCGTGATGAACACTTACTTGAAGGTCACGATCCTGGTCCTCGCCGGAGTCTCCATTCTTCTGGCCGGCCTCGTTTACAAGAGCCAGCGAGCGTTAGCAGAGATGCACCCAATGATCGTGCGCATCAACGATGTCGGCCGTGCGGAGGCTATCGACTATCGCAATTTCCAATACCGCCCTCAGGAGGCGGAGAACAAATATTACCTGTCACGCTGGGACGAGCTCTATTTCAGCCGTAATCGCTTCACCATCGAGCGCGACCAGACCAACTCTCTCTACTTCCTGAATGGCGATGTTCAGCGCGCGGTCATCGACCAGGAACGCAAGGATAACGTCATCCAGACCTATATCAAGGACAGCTCGCTTCCGTACGTCGATGTCGAGATCAAGAACGTTGTTCTCGACGATCTTCGTCAGTCGCCATATTCAGCGCGAATCGAATTTGAAAAGGTGTTTACGAACCCTGCGGATCATTCCGAGATCAAACGTGAGCGGTGGACCGCCAGCGTCACCTATGTCTTCCGCGACAACGTGAAGAACAATGAACTGGCCGTCAATCCTCTGGGATTGACCATCGTGCGTTTCCGGGCTGACCAAGCGTTCAGCTAGACAAACAACCCGAATCAGAGAGGCTTCAATGCCGAACCAGGCTGCCATTCCGGCTGCTATACCCTGCGTGTCGCTTCAGCACGATCTGCGAACGCTTGCGGAATCGATAGAGGACGAATCGGTCTGGGAATCGCCTTCTTTGTCGATCGGCCAAGGACCAGCGGAGCGAGCAGCAGAGGCGGCAGACTTCATGGGCCGGGAGCGGGATGAGAGCTATGTTCCGGAGCGTGTCTCGCGTTCCGTATCCCGGTTTCTGTTCGGTCACGGCTTCAGGGCCTGTCCGGCGCCCGGCGGCAGCTCCCTCTTCTGCTTTGGCTGCGCCACCCGTCGGGTTACGGTTTCCGTTGAAATCTTGTTCCGAAAGTACGCCGAAAAGATTTCTCCGGACCCTCCGTAAATGCAGAGCTTCGGCCTTGGGAGCCGGGCCCCTCGCTTGGCTCCGCCTGGTGTGACCCGAACAGATCGGGAAATTCAACAAACGGAGAC
>JBAVYX010000041.1:0-18495 GCA_049588475.1 Silvibacterium sp.
GGATTCATCCCCGGTATTCGTCCCGGCAAGCGCACTTCTGATTTCATCAACGACATCTTGACGCGCATTACTCTAGTCGGCGCTCTCTATCTGATCATCATTGTCACCATTCCGCAGTTATTGATCAGCGGTATTCACTTCAACCACATTCCGGTCGTCGGTGGATTCTTCGAGCACCTGCCGCTCTGGGTGACCAACGGCCTGGGCTTCAACTTCTACTTCGGCGGTACATCCCTGCTGATCGTCGTCGGTGTCGCCATGGATACCGCCAATCAGGTTGAATCGCAGTTAATCATGCGCCACTATGAAGGCTTTTCGCCTCGCAGTGGGCGTATCCGCGGAAGGCGAGCCTGGTAAGTGGCATTGTCCGACGTCGCCGTACATCCGAGTAGTAACGAGTCTCTGAAATTCGTTCCTGGCCCGATTCTTATGCTGGGAGCGCCCGGTGTTGGCAAGGGGACCCAAGCAAAAGAATTGGTAGCTACCTGGGGCATTCCCCAGATCTCGACCGGCGATCTACTGCGTTCCAACGTCAGCCGTGGCACCGCTCTCGGAAAACAGGCGAAGGCGATCATGGACCGGGGCGAGCTTGTCTCGGACGATCTCGTGAACGCGATGGTCGCTGAGCGCCTGAAGGAACCCGATACTCCCGCCGGCTATATTCTCGACGGATTCCCGCGCACGCTCGGTCAGGCCGACTGGCTGGACCGGCATCTGGCATCGAATCCAGACTCGCTGCCAGTGATTGCTGTTAGTATCGAAGTCAGTTATAATCAATTATTGCGCCGTATTACCGGCCGGCGCATTTGCCCCGTCTGCAAAAGTAGTTATAACATTTACTTGCAGCCCCCGAAGGTCGATGAATTGTGCGATCTTGACGGGACGCCCTTGGCGCGGCGCTCAGACGATACGGAAGAAGTTTTCGAGGAGCGGATGCGGGCCTATAACTCGCTGACGGCTCCGGTGGTGGACCATTATCGCGTGCTGGGCCGCTTCGAGCAGGTAAACGGGGAGCAGCCGGTGAGCGCGGTAACGGCCGAAGTGATGCAGGCTGTTTTGCGTTTGAGGAGCTAGCGATCGCATGCCGATCATGATCAAGACGCCGCAGGAGATTGAGAAGATGCGGCGCAGCGGACAGGTAGTACGCGAGGTTCTCGAGCATGTCCGGCAGTTCGTAAAGCCCGGCGCCTCGACGCAGGACCTCGAGAACGCCGCCGTGGAGAAGATTAAGGAACTGGGTGCGAAGCCGGCATTCAAGGGTTACCGTGGATACCCTTGCGTACTGTGCACCTCGGTGAATGAAGAGGTTGTCCACGGGATTCCTTCCTCGGAGCGTGTGCTTCGGGACGGAGATATTGTTTCGATCGACACAGGTGTGATCATCGACGGCTACTTCGGCGATTCGGCGATCACGGTGGCAGTGGGCGAGAAGGTTGCCCCGCGCGTTCAGCGCCTGCTCGCTGTAACACAGGCCTCGCTCGAAAGCGGTATTCGGGAAGTCAAACCCGGAGCGACGCTGGGCGATGTGGGAGCTGCAGTACAGGAAGTGGTTGAAGCCGGCGGCTTCAGCGTGGTTCGCGAGTTTGTAGGTCATGGAATCGGCACGCGCCTGCACGAGGACCCGCAGGTTCCAAATTACGGCCGCCGTGGTCAGGGCCAAAAGCTCCGCGAAGGCATGGTGATCGCGATTGAACCCATGGTGAACGCCGGCAAGCCGGATGTACAGGTGTTGAGTGATGGCTGGACGGCAGTCACGCAGGATGGAAGTTTGAGTGCGCATTTCGAGCATACGGTAGCGGTTACCGCCGAAGGCGCAGTGATCTTGACGCAGTAAGTCGTTCGAGAAGAGCCGGCCGTGGAGCTGGCGGATCGGGATAAGGTTTGTCGAAGGAAGACGCGATTGAAGTGATGGCAACGGTCGTCGAGACGTTGCCGAATGCCATGTTCAAGGTGGAGCTTGAAAACAAGCACCAGGCTCTGGCGCATGTTTCGGGCCGCATGCGGAAGAATTTTATCCGCATTCTTCCCGGTGATCGCGTGGCAGTGGAGCTCAGCCCGTACGATCTCACTCGCGGGCGGATTGTCTACCGCTATAAGTGAGCCATTAGTCATTAGCGTTTTAGGGAGCTGTTTCAATGAAGGTTCGTGCATCAGTAAAGAAGATTTGTGACAAGTGCAAGGTCATCCACCGCCGTGGTGTGGTGCGGGTGATCTGCGAGAACTCGAAGCACAAGCAGCGTCAAGGGTAATCTGGCCTCACTTTTGTCGCGAAACACCGAGTCGGCCCGTATGGGCATGGGCTAGTTAGCCGAAGTCAAGGCTTGCGATGAACCCCGACTCAATCACCGCCAAGGTCGATGCATGACGTTGGCATAACCGCTCCCGGGGGCGAAGCTTCCAGGAGCAACGAAGGAAAAAGCATGGCACGTATTGCTGGCGTCGATCTGCCCCGCAACAAGCAGGCTCGGATCGGGCTCACTTACATTTTCGGGATCGGCAACCCGCGTGCGCTGCGTATCCTGGCTGCTGCGAATGTTGACCCATTCAAGAAGGTCCAGGATCTCGGCGAAGACGAGGTAAACCGTATCCGCCAGGTTATCGAGAACGAGGGAGACGTCGAAGGCGATCTCCGCAAGGATGTCTCGATGCACATCAAGCGCCTCATCGACATCCAGTCCTATCGTGGACTTCGCCACCGCCGCAGCCTTCCCACGCGCGGACAGCGCACGCACACCAATGCGCGCACCCGCAAGGGCCCACGTAAGGGCACTGTAGCAGGCAAGAAGAAAGCGACGGCGAAGACCTAATGGCAAAAGCACAGCAGGGCGCTGCCGGAAAAGCCGCCAAGAATAAGAAGTTCAAGAAGCGCGAGCGCAAGAATGTACCCTATGGTCTGGTCTACATTCAGGCGACGTTCAACAACACTATCGTCACCATCACCGACGGCCAGGGCAATACGATTTCCTGGAAGAGCTCAGGCTCGCTCGGCTTCCGCGGATCGCGCAAGGGCACGCCCTTCGCCGCCCAGCAGGCAGCCGTCAACGCGGCCAATCAGGCGCGCGATCATGGTCTGCGTTCGGTCGATGTGCGTGTGAGCGGTCCGGGCTCGGGCCGTGAGTCGGCTGTTCGTGCGCTGGCTGCCGCCGGCATCGAGGTGCGTTCCATCCGTGACGTCACCCCGATCCCGCACAACGGCTGCCGTCCGCCCAAGCGCCGTCGCGTCTGATGACTCTGGAGATGCGCCGTACCTGTGAGCGGTGCTCAGCGCCGCTCACGCCGCAATCCGAAGCATTTATCTGCACCTTTGAGTGCACATTTTGCCCGGAATGCGCTGTGAACATGCAGAGTATCTGCCCGAACTGCGGCGGAGAACTGGTTCGCAGACCGCGCGCCAAGGCATGAAATAAACTCGCTTGCTGCGAAGAGTCGCAGAAAGCGGTTAAAATAGGAGATGGACTGGGACGAAGGATTGCCATCCGTAAACCAGTCGGCCTCTGAAGAACAGTCCGGCTTAAAGCCCGGACGCAGGAGAATGAAGTGGCACGTTATACGGGAGCAGTCTGCCGCCTTTGCCGTCGCGAAGGCATGAAGCTTTTTTTAAAGGGCGCCAAGTGTTTCAGCGATAAGTGCGCGATTGAGAAGCGCAACTTCGCCCCCGGCCAGCACGGCCGCGACCGCAAGGCGAAGATCGTCGGCTACGGCCTTCAACTGCGCGAAAAACAGAAGGCGAAGCGTATCTACTTCGCTCTAGAAGGTCAATTCCGCGCCTATTACGAGAAGGCATCTCGCACGCCCGGCGTCACCGGTGAGTTGCTTTTGCAGCAGCTTGAGCGCCGCCTGGACAATGTTGCTTTCCGTCTCGGGTTTGCAAGTTCGCGCCGTCAGGCTCGTCAGATTGTTCGCCACGGGCACGTCGAAGTGAATGGCCGCAAGGTAAACATCCCGTCCTTCCAGGTCGGTGTGGGGGACGAGATCAAGATTCGTCCCAACAGCCAGAAGCTCACCGTCGTCGAAGGTGCGAGCGAATTCGCGAGCCACCAGCCGGCTCCGGCATGGCTGTCGGTAGATCGCGCCGGGCTGTCCGGCAAGGTGCTGGTGCTGCCGAAGCGCGAAGACGTCAACCTGCCCGTCAACGAGCAGCTAATCGTCGAACTTTACAGCAAGTAGGACTGGCCGTCGGTCAGGGTGACATGTTGTAAGTAACCGTAAATGCAGTCCCCGCAATCAGCGGGTTACTTTTCAACGAAGGAGAAACAGGCGCAGCCGTTGCAGAATGCTTCGCGGCGTTCGCTGCGCATGAGAGGTGAATCGATATGCTTTGGAGAGGATTTCAAAAACCCAAGCGTCTGGCGGTAGAAGCAGAAACGCTTACAGAGAAATACGGGAAGTTCAGCGCTCAGCCCTTTGAGCGCGGCTTCGGCACCACCATTGGCAACGCGCTGCGGCGCACGCTGCTCTCTTCAATCGAAGGCGCAGCCGTCACCGCGGTCAAGATCGAAGGCGTTCTGCACGAATTCCAGTCCATCACTGGAGTCGTCGAGGACGCGACCGATATTATCCTCAACCTGAAGCAGATTCCCTTCAAGTTGAACGGCGAGGGTCCCAAGGCGTTGTATCTGCGCGCCGACCAGCCGGGTGTCGTGACTTCGGGCATGATCGAAGCCGATGGAGACGTCGAAATCCTAGATAAGGATATCTATATCGCCACCGTCAGCGAAGGCGGCAAGCTGGACATGGAAATGCGCCTCAAGCGCGGCCGTGGCTACATATCCGCCGACAAGAACTTTGACTCCGACCTGGGCATTGGTTTCATCCCTGTGGATTCGGTTCACTCGCCGGTTCGCAAGGTAAATTACGCTGTCGATGCCGCCCGTCTCGGTCAGATTACCGACTACGACAAGCTCACGCTCGAAGTCTGGAGCAACGGCTCGGTGCTCCCGGCTGACGCTGTCGGTTTGGCTGCGAAACTGCTCAAGGACCACATGAGCATCTTCATCAATTTTGAGGAAGAGATCGAAGCCGAGAGTCACTCCGAAGAAGGCCGCATGCAGTTGCGCAACGAAAACCTGAACCGCTCGGTTGAAGAGCTGGAGCTCAGCGTGCGCAGCTACAACTGCCTCAAGAACGCGAATATCCAGTCTATCGGCGAGCTTGTGCAGAAGACCGAAGCCGAAATGCTCAAAACCAAGAACTTCGGCCGCAAGTCGTTGAACGAGATCAAGGAGATCCTTGCTCAGATGGGCCTGTCGCTCGGCATGAAGATCGACGAGCATGGTAATGCCGTGCCCGGACCGACCAGCGTGCTGCCAGCTGCAACTTTGGCCGCCAGCTACGGCCACTTCGACGACGATGACGAGGACGACGAACTTGACGACGACCTCGCCCTGCAGAACGAAACTGAGAACTTTTAAGTCCAACTCCGCGGCTGCAGACCATATGGCTCTCAGCCGCGACTTCAAGATAGACCTTACGTTAAGAGAGATTCGCCATGCGTCATCGCAATGCAGGATACAAACTCGGACGGAACACTAGCCACCGCCGCGCCCTATTGCGGAATCTGGTTACCTCCATCGTTCTTGAGGATCGCGTCCACACCACCATCACCAAGGCCAAGGCCGTGCGCCCTCACGTTGAAAAGCTCATCACCCTGGGGAAGAAGGGCGACGTGCATTCCCGGCGTCAGGCACTAGCCTTCCTGCAGACGCGCGAAGCGGTCACGCGTCTCTTTGACACCGTCGCGCCTCGGTACGGCGATCGCAACGGCGGATACCTGCGCATCGTCCGCACCGGCTTCCAGAAGGGCGACGGAGCGGAGAAGGCCTACATCGAGCTCCTCGGAGCCGAGAAGATTCTCGACGAGAAGCGCCAGAAGCGTGCCGACGCGCGCACCAAGCGCCGCGAAGAGCTGCAGAAGCAGCTTGCTGAGCAGCAGCCGGCCGAAGGCGAAGAGCCGAAGGCCTAGCCTGGCCCGCGTTACCGACGAGCGCACCTCTACCTGGGGTGCGCTCGTTGTTTTTCGCGCAGAAGAAATTGTTCTGATGGATAGCGAACCGAGAAGTGACTAACTAAGTGGAGTTTGAGGGTTAACTGCGAAAGCCCTGCACCTCTGAAACAGTCTCGCCGAATCTACCGGAACGAAGCCGCGACTAAGCGATCGACTGCCTCGTACCGTCGCGCCAGCTCCGATACGCAGCGTCCAGCACGCGCTGGTTGTGCAGCCCGTCTTCAGCCGGAGCCCGATACTCGGCCAGTCCCTCTACCCACGAGGAAAAGCCATCCAGCATCCGGCTGTAAGCGTCGGCATTCGAGACGTGCTGGCTCGTGATCACATCCGACCCACGGCGCAGGACAACATCGACCGGATGGTCGACCGTCAACGCGTTCTCGCAAAAGATCACACCGGTTTCCCCCGTTACCTCGACCACCGTGCGATATTCTGAGCGCGTCGTCACCGTCACTGTGCCCATCGCGCCAGATGCCAGATCGAGAGCCAGCACCGCATGCGACTCCACTTGGCCGGACCCCGCATCCCCATGCGCCAGCGTGCTTACTGCCGTAACATCGGTTTCGAGGACAAATCGCAACGCGTCCAGGCAATGGATTCCAACGTCGCCGATCGGCCCGCCGCAGGCCAGAGCCGGATCGTAAATCCATGTCCTCGGGCTGCCCTCGGCCGAGTAGGAGAACTGCGAATGTGCCAGCACCGGCCTGCCGATGCGGCCTTCCGCAATCCATTGGCGGACCACGTCCAGGCTGCGGTTGTACCGCATGTTCTGCGCCACGCCGCATTTCACCTGAGCGGACTTCGCCGCGGCAAGCATCGTTTCCACTTCGGTCGCATTTAACGCCAGCGGCTTTTCACACAGGATGGCCTTGCCATGCTGCGCAGCCAGCATTACATGCGGCAGGTGCAGCGCGTCGGGTGAAACAATAAACACCGCATCGATCTCCGGCGAAGCGCAGAGAGCCTCGGGCGTTTCGAAGACAAGCGGTATGGAATGCTCGCTCGCATTAGCGCGAGCCTTCGCTGCGTCGCGCCGCCACAGGCCCACAAGCTGCGATTGATCGGCTTCCGTGAAGCCTTTCATCAGCCGCCGGACGGCGTGATGTCCAAAGCCCAGGATGCCGTATCGAGTCATGATCGCGTCTACTGCGCACCGCTCTTGAATATCTGCTCGGCGAAGTAATTTTCAACTCGCGCCTGGTCGCGCAGCATCTCGATGTAGGCATTTTGCAGCAGCTGCGAGCGCGCATCGCGCAGTTGCTTGCGGATTGCCTGTTGCACGCGAGGATCGTTCAGTTCGCGCTGGCCTGCGGCTTCCTTGTCCACCAGTCTGTAGATCGCGTATCCCACGGCTTTCTTACCCGCCGGCGTGTTTCCAAAGAGAGGCAGCACTTCGGTTACCTGCCCCGGCTGAAGTTTATTGATGGCGGCATAAACTTCGGGTTCGGCGTGCAATTGCGATTCGGAAACGAAGCCCATGTCGCCGCCGCTCTGGGCATTCGCCTGCATCTCGGAGAAGTTCGCCGCCAGCATGCCGAAATCCTCGCCGCTTATGATGCGGTTATGCAGTGTCTCGATCTTCTTCTTCGCGTCGGCGTCGTTCATCGCCTTGCTGTTCTGCAGATTGCCAACCTGCTGAGCCGGTGCGGGAATGGAAGTGACGACAATTTGCGCTAGATGGTACTGCGGCTCGGGTAGATTGAACTCCGCCTTGTGCGCATTGTAGTAATTCGCAATATCGGCGTCCGTAATGTTGATCTTCGAGTTGATTTCCTTGTTGAACAGTTTCTCTTCTGTCTTCCCTGTCCGGATCTGCCGCTTCATGGCGTCGAGGGTAAGGTGCTTCTCAGCCAAGACCTTGTTGAACTCCTCTTGCGTGTAGGGTGCCTTGAGCTCGTTCACCCTGCTATCGACCTCTTCATCGCTTGCCGCGAGGTTTAGCTTGGCGGCGCGCTGCATCACAATCTCCTGATCGATCAGGTCACGGACGACGTTTAGGCGAACGATGTCCGCCTGTTCCTGCGAAGGCTGCTGGTGAGATTCGCCCAGCGTGTCTTGGAAGCGGGCTTCGACGTCGGAGCGCAGGATGGGCTTGCCGTTCACGGTTGCCACAGTGTCGGCGCTGTGACCGCGCTGGCAGCCAGCCGCACCGGCTACACACACAGCAGCGAAAGCCAGCATTGCCGGGGCGTTCATAAAATTTACTTTGCGCATGGGGTGAAAGGGAAAGGCAGTACGAACTGCGTTCAATCGGAATTGCAACAGTCATCTCCTTGAGGGCCGCACGCAAGCCGTGCCGACGCACTCGACCGGTCTTAACCTGGGGCGGGCCGGCTATTCCAGCATAATGCGCACGGCGGTTACTGCAAAGCGCCGCGGTTTGATTGACATCCGCGCCTAATTGACTCTCGCGGTAGGGGTGGAAGCAGGTTTGGCAGCGGGCGCAGGCACGGCCGACGGAGGTGTTGTTACAGGCGCCGACGTCTTTGTTCCCGGTGGTCCTTGCTGCTTATCCAGCTTCCCCGCCGGTTGATTCAGTTCGTCGGGCGGCGGGGTAATCCCCTCCGACACCAGCGCCCTGTCGATCGTTGCCCATAGCATGTTGGTCGGCATCGCTCCCGCCATCATCTCTCCGTTCACGTAAATCGTAGGGGTCGATTGAATCCCCAGGCCATCCGCCTGTTTCATCTCAGCGCGGATTGCGGTGTCATCCTGTTTGGCTATACAGGCACTCAGTTTCGCCGCATCCAGTTTGTATTGCTCGCCATGTTGTTTTGCGATGGTGTCGAGCATCGCGGCTGCTTTCGCCAGATCGTGATCCGGGCCGCTCACGTCCTGGCCGTGCATATGCAGATAGTCCACGTAGCTCCAGTAAGCTGTCGTGCTCTGCGCTGCCAGGCAATTCGCATTCACCGCGGCGTGCAGCGCCCAGGGGTGTATCTCTTCGAGCGGCAGGTCCCGGTACACGACCTTGACCAGGCCCTTATAGTGTTCCAGCGTCTCCGGAAACAGAGTTGCATGCATCTTCGCGCAATAGGGGCACTCCAGGTCGTCGAAATTAACGATTACGACTTTGGCATCGGGGTTTCCGCGAACCGGCCTGTCGGCCGCCGGCACAATCTCCGCCGGGTCCTTGGATATGTCCCACCGCGACATCCGGATCAGTGTATTGCCGTCCTTAGACAGCAGAAACGGGATCGTCTGTGTGTGGTCGGGATGCCCAGGCAGCGAAAATGTAACCTGCACGGTGTCGAATCCTGCGAGCTCGCTCGGTGTGCGCGGCCCGACCGCGACTTCATACTCCGTGGGGACATTGAGCCTCGATCGCACCAGCACGTCGATCTTGCGAGTGGTCTTCTGATCAAGACTATTTTTTGCTGCTGTTTGCGCCTTGCATCCCACCGCGGCAAGCACAAGCAGGCAAACAAGAGAGAGTCGAATTCGCGACAAACCAACCACCTTTCGGGATATATCGATTATCGCATCCCGAGCCGGCTAAGTCGCGCCGCTTTAAGGATTAGCGGCCAATACCAAGTTGCCACTAAAAGCTGGCTGAGGAACTGAGCCCTCTAGTGCTAATACACTCGCTCCGCCCGCTTCAGGTTGCCCGCCGATCCCACCCCGGCCAGCGTGAAGCTATACAGATACTGTGTGTCGTTGCGCACGCTGCCCAGCGAATACTTCCGCACCTCAAAGCTGAGCCCGCAGCAGTTCCAGTTGTAGCCTGTCTGTCCCCCGATGTACTGGAGATTATTCAGCGTGTAATCGTAGCCCAGATTCACGCCTGCGCTCAGACCCCGCTTGACGGGGCTCCCATAGATGGCCGACAGCCGAATCTGATTGTAATTGGTGATCGGAGGCGTTGTGCTCGAAGTCGTCACGGGCGTCGAGGCCACAGGCGCAGACGGCAGCTCGTTGCTGCTTGTATTGCTGGGGGCGGTCGCTCCAGGCAGCGTGTCCAGATGCGCAAAGCCCATGGTAAAGGAATAATCCGCGTGTCGATAGGACGTGAAGACATTGCTCGAATTCAGCTTGCCCGTCTTGGTGTCGTAATCGAGATCCCATTCCACATCCGTCGCCGCAGACGTCTGAAAATGGAGCCTGGAAATCACCGGCGAGTAGTATCGCGGCTTGTTGAGAAAGGCTACGCCGCTCAGATTCAGCGTCGTGTCCAGCACATTGCGCGTTCCCGGCGTGATCGCGTTGCCAAAGGTGGGATCGAAAAAGTATTTCTGGCCCACCCGCCATGTCAGCCAGTCCACCGTGTCTCCGCCGCAGACATCATCCGGTCCCAGCGTGTCATCCCCGGTGCAGGGATGCGTATGCAGATGGCGCAGAAACAGGCGTTGTGTCAAAAAGTAGTCCAGCTCATTCGTATTGCTAGCCACATCCACGGTGTCGAATTTCAGAACAGAATCGAAGTTGTCGATGCCGGTCACGTAAACGTACTGCACCTCGGGCTCGATCGCATGGCGCAGCTCGCCGCCAAGCAGGTGAACCAGCCACGGCGCGGAGAAATCCCGCTGTAGCGCCGGGGGACGAAGGTCCACACTCGCCTCAAAATCCTTCCGGCTCAGCGTAGCGTCCCGCTCGACGGGAGCCATCCCCAGCGGTCCCGGGTTCTGGCTCTTTCCATAAAACGTACCCCGCACCGCCACTACCGGCCGCAGAGTCCATCCATCGAAGTGCACGGGCAGAGAAAGATGTGGATAGAAGTCGAAACGCGGTACGATTCGCGATGTCTGAAATCCCAGTTCGCTCCGCGAAAGTCCCGAACCCGTCACATTCGCGCCCCACATCAGCGGGGTGATGCCTAGCGGCTGATCCAGCGCCTCGAACTGCAGCGCGGGAGTGTGCAGGATGCGAATCTCTTCCTCGCCGCCCGTCGAGCTTTGGTTGCTTTCGAAGCTCTGATAGCGATTGAAACCGACCGCCCCGAAATAGCCCTCGTGGGACTTGGACAGGAAAACCGTTGACGTTACCTCGGAGTTGATGGCGACAGCAAAGTTCTCCTCAAAAGCCTGCCGGTAGGTATAGGAACTCAGATACTCAATGTCGCTCACCACGCGTGTCTCGGAGCTGAAATCATGTCGGCCGTCGACCAGCAGATCCACCCCGCCCTGGTTCTCCGTCCCCGGCAGGCGGTCCAACAAGCTGTGGAAACGCACCGTCGCAAAGTCGTAGCCCCGACCTTTGTAGCGGAACTGACCGAACGGCGCGAAGCCGCGCTTCGAGAAGTACTCTGACCCCACCCACAGGTCGGCGCTGCGTCCCAGCACAAAGTAGACTTCTTCGCCCAGAATTAGGCCTTTCGTCGTGTCGTTTCCAATGATTGGGATCATAAAGCCCGCTTGGCGTGCGTCGCCGTTCACCGGGTGTGTGACATAGGGCAGATAGAACATCGGCACCCGCAGCAACTCGAATATGCTGTTCTTCGCCCGCGCCTTGCCATCCTCGATAAAGAAATCGCGCGCGATCAGCTGCCAATCCGGCTGCGGCAACTGGCACGACGTGATCGTCCCACCAATTACGTGGTAATCCTGAGGCCCCAGTTGAAACAGCTCTCTGCCCGTGAGCGCAAAAGGATTGGCCGCGATAAGCACTCCTTTGCGGTTCTGTGTGCGCTCCACGCCCAGCGTGCCCGTCACGTCGTAGAAGTGGCCCGTATGCTGGTCCAGATTCATCGTGCCGTGCGTGGCGATAAAGTGTGCATCGTCCGGACCACCGTCCAGGTGCAGATTACCCTGGGCCACTACCTCGCTCGTGTCCCGGTTGAAGGTCGCATGGTCAGCGGAGATGACGTAGTCCTTGTAATGGATCACTACACGGCCGCTCAGCATGTACATGCCGCCGGAATCGGTCTTCACGTATGTCTGCGTGTCGGCCTCGATCTTCACCGGCACGCCGGTCGGAGGAGGCGGCACAACGTGCGCCTCGGGAACGGCGCTCTGCAGGCTGGGATCATCCGGAAAACTTCGACCGGGCGACGTCTCTCCCTGCTCCGTTACGGGCTGAATCTGCGTCTGAATTTGCCCCTGCTGGCCGCCTGAAGAGCCATTCTCCTCCGCGGGGGGAAACTGCTTCGTTAACGCCTGGGACCAAAGCTGCGGATGACAGAGCAGGAGCAGCGTGGTAAACAAAAAAGTGCGGGCTCTCATCGCAAAGGGCAACCTAAGCATAGCAAAGCTTTACACCGTGGCTCCGGGCCGATGGAAGCGCCGCCGCTCTGGCTCGAAAAATCGTTCTCTCGCCAACATTGGAGTGATCCCAATGATTGCACCATATGTGTCCAGATCCCCTTATCTGTCCGGGTATCTGGATAGAAACGCGCGTAGAAACGTGAATCCGCTCCCTCCCATCCTCTCTGCAATTGTCATCGACTACAACAACAGACGCGTTTTGTCCGGTTTCTGTCTCCATCTCAGGCTCCGGGCCGCGCATCTGACAGGAAAAGAGGATCATCGTTGAGTACTTCGCCACAGAGTGCCGTTTTCGAAGACGATTCACCCGCCATGCCCGCCTGGAAGCAGGAGGTGAACGCTCGCCTGGTTGCGCATCGCACCCGCCGCACCCGAAATCTGGAGGATCAGCCGGCTCTGCCCGGTTTGGCCCTGCCTGATCCGAACGGCGCCGCATCTTCCCGGTCGGAAGCCGCCCGCGCCGCTCGCGTGGCGGCTCGCGTTGCCGAGCGTTACTCGAAAGCTCCGTCATACAGCGAAATGGTCGCCGCCGAAGCTGCTCGCGCTTCAGAGGCCGCCGTCGCCGCGCCACCGGTCGCCCCGCCCATCGCAGATGTTTTCTGGCCCGAACTCGAGCCCCCCGCCGCCGAGCCCCAGACGCAAGCTCCACCCGCACCCGAACAGATCCAGTACCGCGTTCACCCCGACTCGCTACCTGAGCCGCGCCCCACGCTCCCCTGGCAGGCCATACTCGAGCACCCCCGTCACCGGCCCGCCGAGATTTTCGACGCCTTCGAGGATGCCGTTGTCGCCCCCGCGCAGCCGTTGCCTGTTCGCATCCTCGAATTCCCGCGCGAACTCATCGCCTCGCGCAAGGCGCGTCCCCGCTACGCCGAAGGACCCCTGCGCGACTCCCCCCCGGAGCTGGAAAAGTCTCAACTTCGAATTTTTGAGGTGGAATCAGAAGCCATTTCACACGAAGCCGTCTCACCAAAGCCCATCACGAACCATGTTCTACCCGAGTGGCACTCCATACGCCTCGACGCCAAGCCCCGTGAGGCCAATCCCGCCCCCGCCACTTCTGGTCAGCCTCTCGGGCAGTCCCCCGAAGCCCGTGCCGAACAGGGCCCCGGCTATCCCAGCCGCCGCCCCACCTCACACCAGGCCTCGCAACAGAACGGAGACTCCCAGCCCCGCCAACAGCGCGGCCTAGACAATTCAGAGGAGTCCCATTCGCCGAAGCCCGATTCCCCCCAGCCTCACCAGCCGTTATCCGACCTGTTCCCGCTGCACGTAGCGTCCATCGAAGACCGTCTCATCGCCGGCATTGTCGACCTGGCCCTTGTTCTGATTGCCTTCCTGCTCTTCGTATTTGTTTTCGTCGCCTGCACGAGCCATCCGCCTGTGGGCAAATCTGCGCTCATCTTTGCCGGCATCGCACTCGGTTCCTTTTTCCTTCTTTACCAGTGGATGTTCTTTACCTACGCCGACAGCACTCCGGGCATGCGCTACGCCAAGATCGCGCTCTGCACCTTCGACGATGAGAACCCCGCGCGCAAGACGCTCCACTGGCGCGTCGCCGCGCTCATCCTTTCGGCCATACCGCTGGGTCTGGGCTTCTTATGGGCACTCCTGGACGACGACCGCCTCGGCTGGCACGACCGCATCACCCGCACCTACCAGCGTAGCTATAGATAGGAACATATAAATTCATTTTGATGAGATCGCGCGCGCTCCTTGCTACCCTTCTTTCTTTCTGCCTCTCCGCCATTGTCCAACCTCAACAGAACAGCATCCGCCGCCTGGACGGATCGAGCATCTCGATCGCGGACGCGGATGCCTTCGCCAAGAAGACCCTCGCTGCCCGCCACGTCGCGGGAGCGCAGATTGCCGTGCTCAACAACGGCAGACTCGTCTGGAGCGCCGCCTATGGATTGCGCCACAAGGAGCCCGATCTGCCCATGGATCGGGATACGACCAGCTGGGCAGCCTCGATCACCAAGAGTGTCTTCGCGACTTACGTCATGCAATTGGTCGAGCGCGGAGAGTTCAATCTCGACCAGCCGGTAGCCAGTCAGCTTGCGAAACCGCTCAACGAATACGAACCGTACCGTGACACCGCCTCGGAGATCGTAAAAGACCCGGCATGGCCCACTGTAACGCCGCGCATGCTTCTCTCCCACAGCTCCGGCCTGGCGAATTTCGCCTTCATCGAGCCCGACAAAAAGATGCACCTGCGTTTCAAGCCGGGAACGCAGTTTCTCTATTCGGGCGAGGGCATCAACCTGGTTCAGTTCCTCATCGAGCAGAAGAAGCAAAAGCCTCTGGATCAACTGATGCAGGACGCCATCTTCACGCCCCTCGGCATGACACGCACCAGCATCATCTATCGCAAGGACTTTGAGGCAGATGTCGCCGACCGCTACGATGCCGACGAGCACTTCCATGCGCAAACGCGTCGCTTCCCCGCACGCGCCGCAGGCTCGATGACGACCAGCGCAGACGATCTGGCGCGATTCATCTCAGCCCTCTTTGACAACAGGATCATCAAAGCATCAACCCAGTCCGAGATGCTGAGTCCAGTAATCGATATCCACACCCTGCACGAGTTTCCTGCCAACTCCAACGAGGCCCAAGGCAAAGAAACGACCGATGTCGGCCTCGCCTATGGCGTCGGCTGGGGGCTGCTGACGCGCACGCGTTTCGGGCCTGCCTTTTTCAAAGAGGGCCACGGGGACGGAGCGCAGAACTACATGATCTGCTTTGAGAAGCAGAAGTCCTGCATGATTCTTCTCACGAATAGCGACAACGGTGAGCTTGCCTTTCGTCCACTGCTGGAAACCATCCTCGGCGACACAGTCACTCCCTGGGAATGGGAAGGCTACACGGCCGCCTGGATCGAGCAGAGCCGAAAACACCCCTGACGAAGTTCAGCGCCCCGCGTGCTCTGCCGCCGCCCCCGCTCCGATCAGAGCCAGGGTCGGATCTTCCGCCAGAACCTCGACCGTATAGCTCTGCAGCGGACTCATCTTGACCATCTGATAGAGGTGCTCCTTGAGCCGCGGCAGATCGAGCCGCTGAATGTCGCGCCCCGTGAAGTAGAAGCGTCCCGGCCCTTCGAGATGAATCTGCGAAGCCGTAGCCGCTGCCAGTGCCTGGTGCCATAGCTCCACGAAATCAGCGCAGCGCCGGTCGCCTTTGCGTGCCTGGGCAAAAATTTCGTCCGGCTCCAGGTCTAGGAAGCGAAGCCGCATGGCGCGGTGGCCGGTAATGCCTTCCAGGTGCCCCTTGCCGCCGCAGGCGCAGTATTTTTCCTTGGGATCGAGCGTGACTATGGTGTGTCCCCCCTCCCACGGGCCCTCGGTATAAGGGAAGCGTCCGAAGCCGATGCCATTGCCAATAGTCCACACACGCACCAGCCGGTCCAGCTGTCCGCGGGTTGCCGCCACGCCGGCCGCAATCGCGTCGGCATCGTTCAACGCGCTGACGCTGTAGTCAAGACCGCGTGCCGCCAGTGCGTTTCTGACGGAGCCCATAATATTTGCGCCCTTCAGCTGCTGCAGATTGGGCGAGTCCTCGATCACACCGTTGCGCACAATGCCGGGTACGGCGATACCCACGGTCTCCACTCCGCTGCCCGCCGGAGCCAGCGTGGCGATCAGATCGCAGAGCAACTCTGCCAGCGCATCGGCTGGCAACGCAATCAGCCCTCCGTTTTCCTCCGGGTCGTGTCCTGCCCCGGAATCCTCCGGGTACTGTTTTAACGCGCCCACCACCTTGTGGTCTTCGAGAAGGCCCGCCACCACCTTCTCAGTCATGACTACGCCAACGGTCTTTGCCATATCGCCGCTCCTGTCCCCACGCCAGCCTTAATTCTCGAACCGGGCCAGGCGATTCACACCATTGAATGCGGCTGCCTTGTAGCACTCAGCCAGGGTGGGATAGTTGAACACGGTATTGATGAAATAGTCTACGGTGCCGTTCAGAACCATCACCGCCTGTCCAATGTGGACCAGTTCCGCCGCGCCCTCGCCGATAATGTGGACGCCCAGAATCTGCCGTGTCTCGCGATGAAAAATCAATTTCAGCCGTCCCGTCGTATCGCCGCGAATCTGCCCGCGGGCAATCTCCCGGTAATACGCTACGCCAACCTCATAGGGCACGTCTTCTTCGGTCAGCTGCTCTTCCGTTTTGCCAATGAAGGAGATCTCGGGAATCGTGTAAATCCCATAAGGGTAGAAACTCGGATTCGACTGCACGGCGGTCTCGCCGAATGCCCGTTCCGCTGCAATGCGCCCCTGCTCCATCGACACGGAAGCCAGACTGGGAAAGCCAATCACGTCGCCTACAGCGTAGATATGGGGAACCTTGGTGCGAAAGTCCTTGTCGACCGGGATGCGTCCGCGCGAATCGGCATCAACCCCGGCCGCCGGGAGGTTCAGCTCAGTGATATTCCCTTGCCGCCCCACCGCGTATAGCAACGCATCGCCCGAGAGCCGCTTTTTGCTCTCCAGATTCGCGACCACAGTACCGTCCGCCAGTTCTTCCACGCTTTCCACTTCCTCGTGGAGACGCATCGTCACACGGCTGTCGCGAAGGTGGTAACTCAGCGCCTCAACGATTTCCTGGTCGGCAAACTCCAGCAGCTTCGGCCGTTTCTCGATTAGCGTCACCCTCACGCCCAGAGCCGAGAACATGCATGTGTATTCGACGCCGATTACGCCGCCTCCGACCACAATCAGGGTCTTGGGCAGCGACTGCAACTCGAGAATCTGGTCGCTGTTGATGATGGTGCGGCCATTGATCGGTACCTTGGAGGTGTCGGCCGGCTTGGTGCCGACCGCGATGACGATGTTTGCCGCCTCGTGTACCTGCGATCCGTTCACACCCACCACGCGGACATGATTCGCATCTTCAAAGCTTGCTAGGCCTGTCACGACATCGACGCCGTTGCGCGAGAGCTGCGCTTCGGTGACATCGATCTCCGTCTTGATCACATGCTGCACGCGGAAGGCAAGATCCGACATGGTGATCTTTTCCTTCACCCGGTAGTTCATGCCGTAAATCGAGCGGTAGTTATAGCCGGAGAGGTGCAGCACCGCCTCGCGCATGGTTTTGCTGGGAATGGTACCGGTGTTGATGCACACACCGCCTACCACATTGCGCATCTCCACCAGAGCCACATGCTTGCCCTTCTTCACCGCCGAGACCGCGGCGCGCTGACCCGAAGGCCCCGATCCGATCACGAGCAAATCGTAAGTAGCCATGTTCTCCCTGGACTCACTTGAACCGTATCACGCGCCCATCTTAACCCCGCCAGTGTATGCCTTGCGTGAATCTCTGGTGTAGGAATTTGCATTTCATTTCGGGAAGACTTCCCGACTCGACCGTCTATAGTCGAAAAATGCTCCTGTACGCCATCACCGGTCGCCGGCTCCTGTCCGGCTGTGAGCGTGAGCGCCAGGCAGCGCTGGTAGACCTTGCCCGAAACTGGGCGCGCGGAGGCGTGGATTACATTCAGGTCCGGGAGAAAGACTTGTCACCGGCCAATCTGCGCACTCTCACCCGCCAGATCGTTGCAGCGGTAAGGTGCGAAGACACGCAGGCCCGCGTCTTGCTCAACGGCCCCGCTGAAATCGCTCTCGAGGCTGGAGCCCATGGAGTCCATCTTCCCGGCAACTCGCCTCCAGCAGCTTTGGAGGCTGCCCGCAATCTCTATAGGCAGTCAGGCATCGAGTCGGTCAGCAGTCAGGCCTGTCACTCAATTGCTGAAATCCAGAGCGCTCGCGACACCTCCCTGATCCTCTTCGCGCCAGTCTTCGAGAAAAAAGATCCAGGCGAAGCGCCCCTCCCCGGCCAGGGACTCGCCGCGCTCTCCGCAGCCTGCCGCGCCGCCGGCCCGGTGCCCGTTCTCGCCCTCGGCGGCGTTACCCCTGAAAACGCCGCTGCCTGCATTGCCGTAGGAGCAGCCGGCATCGCCGCTATCCGCCTCTTTCTCGGCGACGACTGGCGCAGCCTGCGTTAGCAGCGCCAAGAGCGCCTGTAAACTCAATCACGAAGCGCAAAGCCGATGACCCGGGTGTCCCAGGTCCGGATTTCGGACCTGGGACAGCGCTGACTGGCTCTTAACTATCGCTCCTCGCTGACCCATGTCCCACTACAACAGCTTCGTCCGCATCCCGGTTCTCGCCATTCGCCAGAAGATCCGTCCCCTCCCAGGCATCGGCCTCCTCGACGAAGACGTCCTCCGCCTGCGCGTCTGGCCGCAGGACATCGACTTCAACCTCCACCTCAACAACGCGCGCTACCTCA
>JBAVYX010000042.1:0-4890 GCA_049588475.1 Silvibacterium sp.
CACGCCAGGCTCACCACGCTCCAGCCAGTGAGCCACGCGAGTTAAAGTCTGGGAAAGAAATGAAAGTGCCGGCTGAGAACAGTCCAGACCCTTCGACCAGCGGCGAACCGTAGAGGAATCCGGCACGCGATCCGCATCCTTGAATTTCGACACTGCTCTTTCCCACGAACACTGCTCCACCAAGCGCCGCAGCAATGTGTGGCAGCGCGCCACCAAACTGTAATGGGTGTAAGGGAGTGAGTACACCGGCAGGAAGGTGAAGGTCCTCCCGCACTTGATGCAGCGGCCCCGACGAATCCCGATCCAGTCGTGATGCTCGTCGTGTGCCTGCTTGCGGCGGTGCCCGTGACCGATGATCGTATCGCCCTCACAAACCGGACAATGGCGTAAGATGATTTCGTCGCAGTCTTCCGCCCAGCCGGCTGCAGCCTCGTCCAGCGAGACGGAAACTGGGACAAAGAGGATCGTTACCTCACAGGGGTTCTGCTCCCGGCGTGACCCGACAAGATCTCAGCTGGAAACGGAGCCCCTCCTCCTGAAGAAATCCAACTGAAAGAAAATATAGCTTCTTATAAACAGCTCTTAAGAGTAGATTCAGATTTTTGGCCGGTTATCTCCGCCAACTCACTCAGCGACATGCCAGCAGGTCACACGGCCGTGTAGTCGCCAACTCGGGAAGCTAGGCGCCACCGGCAATCTGAAGTTGCGCCGATGGTCCCGTAAAACGTTAGTCGTTTGAAGTGAGCCGCTGGCGTTTGCGGCGGATGCGGTGATCGCCGCCCCTATGCCGATCAAACGGGGTTTCAGGTAAGTTCATTCTTGGCGCGGCATACTTACTCAAAAGGCTCTCAGGATTGACATCGTGGCTCTCTTACTTTCGTAGGCCCGTGAGCTCGTGTAGCCTCACGTCAAGGATGCTTCTGCGCAACCTCGATCTCGACATTCTACGGACCCTCATCACGGCCCATGATCTAGGCGGCTTTCGCGCAGGCGGCAGACCGTCTGGGGCGGACACCAGCCGCGATCAGTCTGCAGATGAAGCGCCTGCAAGAGGAACTAGGAACACCGCTCTTTCGCAAGCACGGCCGGGTTTTGAAGCTGACAGAAGCCGGACAGACCGCCCTCGGATACGCTCGGCGCATGCTTGCCCTGAACGATGACCTGCTGCAAACCATGCAGGGCGCGATGCTAGCCGGCACCGTTCGCATTGGTGCTCCGCAGGATTTCGCGGCGCTGCTGCCTGATGCTTTGCGGCAGTTCGCAGCCCTTTATCCACGAACTCAAATAGAGCTGCGTATTGAGGGTAACGGCGCTCTCATCGAAGCCCTTGACAAGAGTCAGCTTGATCTCGCGCTGACAATTGGATTCGCGGACCGGAAGGACGCTCTGCTGCTGGGCGAACTGCCTGTGCTTTGGATCGCGAGACGAGCTTTCCGCACACAAGATGGTTCTGTCCCACTTGCTGTACTTGGCCCTCAATGCGCCTTCCGCAAGGCCGCGGTACAGCAGCTCGAAACCGCCGGCATCCCGCATCGTATCGCGGCCACCAGCCCAAGCCTGGACGGCCTATGGGCCGCGCTTCAAGGAGGGCTTGGCATCACCGCACGCACCGCTATGCAACTGCCAGCTCATCTAGTGGCGAATAGGTCGCTGCATCACCTGCCTACCCTTCCAACTCTTCCCGTGGCACTACACCGTGGCCCGAACGCCGCTAACTCTGCTCTTGATGCTTTCCATTCTTTGCTTGGCGCGGCCACACGAGGCGCTCTGGCCGAACTCACGCACTCGCAACGCGCCCACGTATTGCGGAAAGCGTAAGCGCCACTTAATCCTTCGGTAAGAACAATCAAATTGTGCAGCGTTCATGCGGATGGTACGGTGCACTCATGATCGCTCGCGCCCTTTCGCTCATTGCTACCGCGATATTCGCTATCTCCTCCGTGCATGCCCAGACGCCTGCCGCGAACTCGTTTGTCGGCATATGGAAGCTCATTGCTGCGGACAAACTCCTCCCGGACGGCACCCGAGTCGCCGATTATGGAACTCAGCCGCACGGCTTGGCCATCTTTACTGCCGACGGCCACTTCATGGTTGAAGTCTTCCGGGATGTGCGCGTGAAGTTCGCCAGCAATGACCGGGCCAAGGGCACACCCGAGGAGTACAAAGATGCGTCTCTGAGCGCCAGCTGCTCGTTCGGCACCTATAGCGTCGACCCGGCATCCAGCAAAGTCACCATGAAGATTGATCGCTCAACTTTTCCGAACTATGACGACACCACTCAAGTGCGCGCCTATGAACTTAAGGGCGACATTCTCAGCTGGAAAGTCGCCGCCCGCCCCGACGGTTCTATCCCGATCACCGTCCTCCGCCGTGTCGCTGTTCAGTAGAAGACGTAGAAAGGTGCTACGTAAAGTTGATGTGGCTGCTTGGCTAAACGTCTCCAGGTTTGTCTAATTGGTAATGACAAGCCCTAGTGTTCGGCGACCCGCTGACCGCTAGGTTGAAGCCGATTTCAAATGGCGAGACCAGTGCCCAGCGGGGAATGAGGAACGAAGTTCCCTGAAAAACGATGCCAGTTCAGACTGGTGACTTATCGGGATGTTCAGAGTCAACTTCCGGATAGTCCGAATTTACGTCCATGTGAACTGGATTTGTAAACACTGGCCGACTTGTCAGAGGCAATCCTTCCAAGGTATCTAAGGTGTAAAGCTCCGTCATTTCGTTAACGCATCACATAGCCGCCATCGACTGAGATCGACTGGCCGGTAACGTAGCTGGCGGCATCGCAACACATTCGTTCCATCGCACTGGCCCAGAGCATCAGGATGTTGATGCCGGAATAGGGTTGGCTATTATGGCGAAGCGTCAACTCAGCTGAGTCACTCGCGAACAGTTGCTAAAAGACTAGCTTAACTGCGACCTGTCCCACTCTCGGATTTACTGACGTGCTGCTGATAACGCCGAAGGTTGACGAGCCGTAGGTGGTGTTCGGATTCGAGAATTTGGGATGATTCAAAGCGTTGAAGAACTCTGCCCGGATTTGGAGTGTGGTACTCTCGCTAGGCCAATGCAAGGGCACCGCCCGCATGACTGCCAGATCAACGTTGGACTGTCCTGGGCCGTCGACAATTCCGGTCGCACTATTGCCGAAAGCAGTGCCGATTCCATCGGCGCCAATGACAGGCGGAGGTGTTCCGATACATCGAGTCTATGTCGATGGGTTTTTCATGGACAAGACAGACGTCACCAACGACGCGTTCGAGAAGTTTGTGAAGGCAACGGGATATGTAGCTGTGGCCGAGCGCAAGCCGAGCGCGGAGGACTATCCAGGGGCACCGCCGGAAAATCTGGTTGCCGGTTCGGTGGTCTTCACGGCGCCTGATCATCCTGTGCCGCTCAATGACTACTTCCAGTGGTGGACCTACGTGCCCGGTGCGAACTACAAAGGCGAATTCTTACTGGGGAATCGTCAATACTGCTACCCGCTGACGGTCACCGATCATGCGAGCCGGTATCTCTTGACCTGCGAAGCGCTCTCCTCCGTCAAGGAAGAATACGCTTTTGCGGTGTTTGAAAGGCTTTTTCAGGAGCGTGGCTTGCCAGCCAACATGCGCAGCGATAACGGCGTTCCCTTCGCTTCCGCGCACGCTCTATTCAACCTTAGTAAGCTGTCGGTATGGTGGCTCCGGCTCGGAATCGGCATTGAACGAATCAAGCCCGGCCATCCGCAGCAAAATGGCCGCCATGAACGCATGCATCTCACCCTGAAAAAGGAAGCCACTAAGCCGGCCAGTCGAAATTTCCTCCAGCAGTAGGCCCGCTTCGACGACTTCATCGAGGTCTTCAACAACCAACGCCCCCACGAAGCCCTCGGTATGAAGTGCCCAGCAGAGATCTATCAGCCTTCCACCCGGGTTTACAACGGACTGCCCGACATCGACTACCCCTTCCACGACAAGACCATCGTCGTGACCAACTGCGGCCGCATCTGTCTGGGTCAAAAAAAGATCAACTTCAGCACCGTCTTCGCCGGCCAGGCGGTCGGCATTAAAGAAGTTCACGACGATATCTGGCTGGTTAGCTTTATGGATTACGATCTAGGATACTTCGATTTTGAAACTCGGGTGCTCGAGCCCCTCGAAAACCCGTTCGGTCCCAAACTGTCACCTATGTAGCCGGTACGTTCTGTTACCCATGTCTCCGGGCTGGACCATAGTTTAACTGGCGGAGAGGGAGGGATTCGAACCCCCGATACCCGTAAAGGTATGCCTGATTTCGAGTCAGGTGCATTCAACCGGGCTCTGCCACCTCTCCGTTGTTTAAACTGCGCTGGTTCTTATATTTACAGCACCAAGCTCGCGCGTCTTCTTGCTTTGAAAACTGCCGGTGTCCGCTTTGGTGTCCCTTTGATTTTTGCCCCGGACGAGCTGTTCGACAGCCGAAGCCTGATGCTCGGGGGCGAGATGGGAATAGCGCATCACCATTTGCAGGGTTCTGTGCCCGAGTAACTCGGCGACCGTGCGCAAGTCGACTCCAGCCATAACCAGTCTACTGGCAAAGGTATGGCGGTTGCAATGCCAGGAGTAGCCGTCGATCTGCGCTGCGGCAAGTGCGGTCGGGAACCAGCCACGCGAACCCTGCAGAGCATCGCCGCTGCGTAGCGAAGGGAAGACCGGGTCGGTTCCCTTGCGCTTGCCTGCGCCTTTCCGATCCCCGCCATTCAGATTCTCGCCCCGCAGATTCTCGTCCCTTAGATCGAGGAGAGAGTCGAGAGCTACGGCGTTCAGAGGAATGGTCCGCGGATCGCCGTTCTTGGTTTTGGGAAGGTGAATCTGCCGCCGCTCGAAATCGACCTGGCTCCAACGCAGGCCGTACTGCTCGCTCATACGC
>JBAVYX010000043.1:0-17172 GCA_049588475.1 Silvibacterium sp.
GAAGATGAAGGCTTCCCCGTTCTGCATTTGCCAATCGTAGACCGGGCCGTGCGAACACCACCAGGGATTGAAATGGACGTTCTCGATGCGTCCGATGTCGTAGATGGCATCGACGAAGATGCCGCGCCGGATGGGCTGACCAGTAATGTTGCGGATGTTATGGCGCTCGTTCCCGCTGGCATCAATGCCCTGATAGGGATTGAGTAATTCCACGTCGAAGATGGCCGGATTCTTGCCTCGCATGGCCACTGTCCACGGATAGGGCACGGGCGCGGAACTGGTGACCTGCTCGGGGTAATAGATGGTCAGTCCGGCGACCGAGCTGTTCGTGTTGAGCGTGAGGAAGGGCGTACCGTCCTCGCTTCCTTTCCCGGACGTGACGAACAGAGCGGTGCCGTCGTCGCCGGGTTTGGCTGCTCCCGGATTGCGCAGGCCAACATGGGAGGGTACGCAGGCGTAGGAGCCGCGCAGGGTGACGCCATCGGGAATGTTGATGGTACCGCGGAAGAGATAGCGGCCAGGCGGCGCATAGACCGCTCCTCCGCCAGCATGGGAAACGGCGTCGAGCGCGCGCTGAAAGGCGGCAGTATCGTCGGTAGCTGCGTGGCCTGCCGCCCCGAAATTCTTGACGTTTTGCGCGGCCGGCTCCGGGTGAGCGGGAGCGGCGGCGCTGGTGATCGAGGGCAAGCCGAGCATGCTTATCATGCCGGCCGCAGTTCCCCGGTAGAGTAGCTGGCGTCTCGAGGGTGACGTAGTTTCGCGGAGGTTCATTGCGTTCCTTCCTTTGCGTCTGCTGAGGTGATCGGTTCTCTTGTCCGAAGGCGCGGAAGACTGCCGGGACGGTGCATTCGTTGCTTTCGCGGTTACATTTGCCGGATGGACATCAGGGCCCACGGCGGCAGGCTGGTCTGGATGTGCAGGTTTCCCCGCGTATCCGCACGCACAATCTCCTTGCGTGTATTCCAGGCTTCTTCGCGAAGCAGTTCCGTCTGCTGCTCGTTGGGCGGTTCTGGCTTGCCCATGGCGTCCCAGTCAGCGACGGGATCGCCATGCTGCTTATCGAGGGTCTCGATGAGGAAGGAGGCTCCCGGGGGAAGATGCGACAGGTCCAGAGTAAACGAGCGCGCACTTCCGCTGTTGTCGATGGCGTCGGCTGCTTCGAGCGTGTCGCTGACGGGCAGAGAGGCTTTCATCTCCGGGGGATAGTTATAGGCCATGACGGAGATGTGCCCGTTTTTGCTGAAGCGGGTGACGATCCCACCGGGAAGCTGAGCGAGGATCTGATCGCCGAGTTCGTTCATCATGCGATAGGCGTGAAACGCGGGCTTCACGATCTCCTGATAATTGATAAGGCCGAATCCGCCATGAAAGATGGAATCGATGTTCCTGTTCTCTTCGAAGACGTCGGTAAAGACCCAGTATGAGAGCGAGTCGACCAGGCCGATGCTTTCAAGATTGGTTTTTGCGACGAAGGCTGCGGCGGCGAGAGAATCATGCGCATGGTCGACGGGGGAGGGACTCGAGTTCCACTCCGTCAACTGAATCTCCGCTTTTGGGTAATTGCTGTGATCGATCATCTCGCGGAGGGTTCGCAGATCGTCGCGGGTAGCATCGATGCTGCGGCGATAGTGTTGACGGTCCTTGATTCCGGGCTGATCGATGGCAAAGTCCTGGGGATAGGGATGTGTGGAGACGAAGTCTACGGGCAGATGGTTCTGGTGGCAGTAATTCAGGAACTCGACGATCCAGACTGGGCGCCATCGAATGGAGAAAGGATCGAAGGGTTTGCCTGAGGCTTCCGCTTTTTCGAGGGCAGCTTGGTCCATGTTGAAATTGCTGGTTGCAGGGCCGCCGACGCGCACCTGAGGATCGATCGCCTTGATGGCCTGAACGGTCACGCGATACAGATCGAAATATTTCTCCTGGGAACCGCCCCGAAAAAAGGACTCATAGAGGTTGGGCTCATTCCAGACCTCAAAGTACCAGCGACGCACTTCGTTGATTCCATAACGATCGATGCAGTGCTGGACGAATGCGTGGACCAGACCGGCCCACTTGCTGTAATCGGATGGCGGACTGCCATCGGCCCGCCACCAGAAAGTGGTGCTATGCACAGGAGAGAGAGGACCGGGCGAGAAACTCAGCTCGACAAAAGGGCGCACGCCTTTTGCCAGCATGCGGTCGTACAGGTCGTCGACGTACTGGAAGTTATAGATGGGATTTCCGTGCGCATCCTCGCGGTAGATAAACATATCGTCCTGAAAAATGCCGTGGAAGCGCACATACTGGAAGCCGTCATACTTCGCGGCGGTGGCCAGTTCTTCTTGCCAGGTAGATCGAAGGCCCTCATTGGCGCGGCCTGCGCCGACGATCTTGCTCCAGAAATGGACGAGGGGCCTACTTGGGCCGGCGGCATCGGCTGTGAGATGAATGGCGGTATCCTGACCGGAGTCTGAGCCGGATGGCAAAGCCTGACCGGCAACCATGGCAGAGAGTAGGCATAACGTGCACAGACCATTCATTAATTTCGCCAGTCTGCGGCAGCCGGCGATTCTGGGGTTTCTCATTCTGCTTTTTCCTCTCATCAACGGGGTGTGCAAAGAGTGGGTAGCTTAGACCGAACAGTTTCGGGACGGAGCGGCCCGTGGCTGGACGGTCCACCCGCCGAATCAAAACAATCAGAACAAGAGACTCACGCCGATCAGAAGATTGCGTGGCTGCGTGAAGGCTGGCAGAGTTGAATTCAGCCGAACCGCGATCAGGGAAATGCAGGCCGCAAAGTAACCGGAGAGGGTAAACGCTGGAAATATCTTCTGCATGTCTGTGTCCATCCATAGTGCTGAGGCAGGGGGGACAATCCGTCGTCAACGATCTCTTCTAAGGCCTGCCTCGGGTCTGTTGAACACGCTATGCCCCGGGGATACCGTTCTGACAACGTTAGAGACGTCCTTAACGGTCCTGTATTCATTTGATTTTTGAGGGAAACGAGGACGTAACCGTAGGCACCGTGGCATCTGGGGCTGAATCCATGTTGACTGATTGGAAAACCAGATCGTGAAACGGTCAATTGTCCGATATGGCACCCGTTTTCGGTAAGTTCGGAGTGGGCAGCCGCCCCGGGTCGAAGTTAAGTTACTCAAACCGGGCATTCCGGACAGTTGGCGGTCAAGTGTCCGATTTGGCGACTTAGCGTGTTCGAACTGCATCTCCTTCTTCACAGTCGCCTGCACTTGCGCATCTACCGTTGTTTCAAATGCGCGGGAGGTCATCACATGCGACCAGGAAGCCGGTCTCATTAAGAGAAAAGCTCTGCACGCGTTGCAGCAACGTTCCAAAGAGGCGCGTTTGTATGTCGTACATGCTGCGAAATGGCTGGCATTGCCAATTTCTCGAAGCGGACCTGAAGACGCCATTGCCAAGGAAACTTAACTTCCCCGGCCCGGAAAAGATCGTTGATACAGCCGAGCGTGGCGGCTACGTCATGAATCTCGAAGGACGGCAGGCTTTGGAAAATGGGATTGAGAAAGGTCGGGGCGGCATCTGGCTTCTCTTAACGGAGGAGCAGTACCGGAAGCTAAAAAGCCATGAGCATAAAGCGAAAGGGCAACTTCCCTCGCGGGATGATGCCCTCTCTGTCCGATTTACCGAAGATCCGGTACGGCACCCGGATCGCAACGCATCATTGCGGCGTTGTTCAGAAACTGCGAGCAGAGCCCGCACTTCCCTCACTCCTCCGTCATCAGCGTTGCAAGAGCTTCATCACTTCCATCTTTCCAGTTGCCTGGCATGAGTACCGTCGCCGGTCCTCTCAAATGTCCGTGGTCCGCTCTCTTCTTTGGAAGATTGCTCCTCCGTTGGTTTTGATAATAGCCCGGAAGCCCACGAATACAAGGCGCTTCCCAACATTTTGCAGTGTGGAAATGGCCGACTGATTGTGGAAATGCAGCTCGGAGAATATAGGCCTGATACATGTGCGGCCGTTACCAGAGACGAAGTGACAAACAGAGGATTGCAGAGGCCTTCCATTTAGGTGATGTCGACGGGCTTGCCCTCGATTATCCCCCGGATTACAACGCGGCGCCGCCGTCCACACAGCCCGTCATCGTCTGGGACGAAGCGACCGGCACGCGGACGCTGCATATGATGTTCTGGCGATTTCTGCCCCCTTACGTGACCGATCCCAAGAAGTTAAGGCTCGACACCATCAATGCCCGCGGCGAGAGTCTCATGGATAGCAATGTCTGGCGCGAGGTATTTCTGCATAGCCGATGCCTTGTACCGGTCGACTCTTTCATCGAGTGGAAGCGCATCGACGCCAAAACCAAGCTGCCCTGGGTCTTTGCCATGAAGGATGACCAGCCGTTTGCCCTTGCGGGAGTGTGGTGGCACTGGTGTTCAGGCAAGGAACACAAGGACAGCTTCGCCATCGTCACCACGGAGCCGAATGAGTTGCTAGTTACAAAGACCGGCCATGACCGGATGCCGCTGATCATCAAGCGTCAGGACTACCAGCGCTGGCTCGAGCCGGGACAAGAAGAACAGCCTCCGATCGATCTCATCCGGCCTTTCGATTCCGACAAGATGAAGGCATGGCGCGTGGACAGGCGCGTCAATAACGTGAGGAACAACGAGCCTTCGCTATGCGAGCCGTTAACTGAAGAGGACTTTCCGGATAAGGCCGCGAAGAAGCCAAAGACAGAGACAAAAACGGATGAGAGCGGTCAGCTAGGGATGTTTTGATGCACTCTGTTCCCGGCTACATCATGCGGCTTGTTCTCTGATCTTGGCGCGCGCAGCCAGCCATCGCCGCATCATTTTCCTCCGGCGTCAGAATGCAGCATCAACGCCTTGGCGCGGAATGCCGCTTCTATTTCATCGGTAGAGCACCGTGCGGAACGCCGATGATTTCCCACGGACTTTGGGCGCAGAAAGGGCTACAAAGCCAATGAAAGCCTGCTCGACCATCGATCCACTACCTAGCGCTCTATTCCGCGCAATGCTTCAATAGTCTTGGTAATCGCGTAGGCATTATCGCCGACACTATCCAACGGTCACACGCAAAGCACATCGGGCGTTTTTTGTCTCCTTGGTCGCATAGGAATTGCATATCTGAGCACTTCTTCCGTTATTGCCGCTTCATCCCCAAGCAGAAACCCTCCGCTCAAGGGCGCAGCCTCTGTGTGCACGACTTCCATTCACCGCCGTGCTCGGCCAGCCTTCTTTGCAGGCTTCTTCACGGATTTCTTGGCGGCCCTTTTAGCCGGACCTTTCTTAGCCGCCTTCTTCGCAGCTTTCTTAGCCGGAGTCTTCTTGGCTGCAGCTTTTTTAGCGACCTTCTTCGCGGGTGACTTCTTGGCGGCCTTCTTGCTCACAGTCTTTTGGGCGGTTTTCTTAACGGGAGATTTCCTCGCCGCTTTCTTGGCGGGTGTCTTTATAGCAGCCTTCTTTGTGGCGGCTTTCTTCGAAGCTTTTTTGGCGGGAGCCTTCTTCAAGGCCCCGGTCACAGTTGTAACTGCCGAATCAAATACCGTCTTGATTGTGCCGGCCGCATCCTCCGCCGCCGCAATTCCGTACCCAACCGCAAATCCAGCCTTCTCAGCAATCGTTTCGTCTGCCATTCTCAGCCTCCTTAGTCTTTGCGTTCATACACCGTTACGAATTGTAGATGCATTCAATCCTTTCAGCGGTTTGCCTCGTTGCTGCCTTGCCGATCGAGCGCCCTCATCTGTATTGACCGATGATTGCCCGTTAGAGGGTGCGATCGGAGAGTTGCGCTGGTAACTCTTGACCCAGTCTTCCGTCGAAGGAGGAAAAATATTGAGAAACTTCCCCTCGCGAGAAGGGATCACTTCGACCATCTTTGCGATCATGTCTCTTGGATCGAGTCTCCCATTTGGGGGTTCTCGTGTCACACAGAGATCTGAGCGTCTCACATTAGCGCCACCAGTCGGAGCGGATTTCTTCGCCTGGGACAATTTCGGACGGAATGCCCGGCGTCGGAGACCACACCTTTAGGTCATCGACCGAGAATACACTTTCGATTGGTTGTGTCCAATGATGGAGTGCGAGGTCGAAGAGTCCCCAGTGGATGGGCATGAACAGGCCATAACCACCCAGAGCACGAAAACTGCGGGCTGCGCCTTCAGGGCCCATATGGATGTCGGCCCAGAGAGGGTCCGAAGCTCCGATTTCAAGCATCGTGAGATCGAACGGACCAAACTCCACGCCAATATCGCGGAAGCCATACCATTCACCTGAGTCTGCGCCATAGTAGACGCGGTGCTTGGGGCCAATGAAAGCGAAGGACGCCCACAAGGTCTCGAAGCGGTTGAATAGGCTGCGACCAGAGAAGTGGCGGGCTGGCAGGGCCATTATAGTTACTGAACCGACCTTTACGTTCTCGGTCCAGTTGAGCGTAGTGCAGCGTCGTGGGTCGACGCCGTGAACGTGCAGGATATTCTCTACGCCGAACATGGTGATCCAGCGAGCATTCCGAAGCCTCTCCATTTTCGCAAGTCGCCGAACGGTACCTGCGCCGAGATGATCGTAGTGATCGTGCGAAATCAGAACGACATCGATTGTCGGCAAATCTTCCAGTGCGAGTGGTGCCGGAAAGAAACGCTTCGGGCCGGTCCACTGCGTAGGAGCCGCACGTTCGTCCCAGACAGGATCGACGAGGAGACGTATTCCGTCGATTTCGACTAGAGAGGAGGAGTGACCGATCCAGGTGATGCGTAGGCCGGATTGGGGGCTCGTTCCATATACTCGGGAATCCGTATGGAATGGCCCCAGCGCATGTTTCGGCGATCGCGCTGCTCGTCCGAAGAAGAAGCGGGCCCACTTTGAATATCGTGGATAGCCCTCCGACGCTCGTCGGCACCGGATTAACGAAATATTTCCCCTCCCGCACGGCCGGTCGCAATGGAATATCCATTTGATGATGTGCCTTTCGCGCGGATTCCTGAAAACGAAGACAGTCAATGTCGAACGCCGAAAGGTGGCCGGGGCCAACAGCATCACTTCCGTATTGCCGGTGAGAACGAAGCCGCAGGCGCCGCGGCCGCTGCGGTATTGGCCTTCGAGTAGTTTTTGGCCCGGTATAAGGTGTGTGTGTCACAGGGAGGTGTCTGTGACCCACCTACGCCAACGGATGCTGGAGGAACTCCAGCGCCGCAACTACTGCTATACCACCATCCGCCACTCTTTGCATTTTGTGGAGGAGTTCGCCCGCAACTTCGGCAAGTCACCGGACAAGCTTGGACTGGAGCATCTGCGCAGCTATCAGGCCTATCTGCTCAAGCAGCGCAAGCTGGCCCCTGGGACAGTGGAGAACCACGTGTCAGCGTCGCCGCAACCCGTGACGGTATCTCCCGATGAACGGTGCAATCAGGGGCTAGGGATGGTCTAGGGAGCATTTTATTGCTGCCACGCTGCGATCAATCCGATAACCGCGACCGTCAGCCCAGCACCAGCGATGGACGCGGGATCAAATGGCTCGAGCCATGGAGTGCCGGCGCTTTGCCAGCCACCGCTTGCTCCCGTCACTTGTGATAGCCGGAACTTGTATATGTGCGAGTGGTGCTACCAGCCGGAACCTAATGTAATTGTCATCAAATTCAAGGAAACTGAGCGCTTGATTCTCTGCGCGTAGGCACGAAGAAAGGGTCTGGATGAGAATCCGCTCCAGCCGCTCTCAACTTCGTGATAGCCGCTCATGCGCCTTGACTCGCCGACTGGGTAATTTTTCCCTACTTAAATCGCTAGCGTGCTCACTGTCAGACTTGCCAGTTGCCGAACCCGTGATGCAGGCATAGAGTGACGGACACACGCATAAGTCCTGCGCTGCGACCGTAAGAGAAAGTGCGCTTCTGGGGGGGATTATGGCGAGAAGCAAAGAGAAGCAGAACGGCAAGAAGGACAAGATGAAGAAAGCCACTGTCAGCGCCCGATCGGGCACGGCTGCGGCAGCCGCTACGGCCGTATACGCCGATGGAACGCCTCTTGATCGAGTGCAATATCTGGAAGCCAAGCTCATCTTGAAACCCGACCGCTTCAATTCGGTGCAGAGCTTCCGCGACTTCGGCAAGATCATGCAGCGTACGGCGAAAAAGGTTGGCGTTGGTTTCATTGAGGACCGTGAGACCGGGCTAAGACCGGAAGTCCGGGAGATCATTTTTGGCGACACGCCCGACTTCCGCCTTTACAACAATGCGTTCATCCTGCGCAGGCGGATCTCCTATGTGGATGGCTTCCCTGTGGGCGATCCGGAAATCGTCTTCAAGTTCCGTCACCCAGACGAACAGCAAGCGACGGCCGTGGACGTGCGGCCCAAGATTGCAGGAAAATACCGGATTAAGTTCAAAGCCGAGGCCCTTCCCCTGAAGGATCAGGTCGGCGGATATCGCATCCTTTACTCGCACAACTGCCAGTTCGGATTGAGCCAGATGCACGAGGCAGACAAGACCTCGATGGCCACTCTGGTGAAAGTGTTCCCGGCGTTGGCCATCATCAAGAAATCCGACGACGAGAAGATAAGCCTGGTCAACGAAGGCATTGTGGAAGAGGTACTGCTACCGCTTGGTCAACTGGACTTTGGTAAAGGCGTGGTTGCCAAGTGCGACATCGGGTTATGGCGCACGCGCGGCGAGCATAAGTCTCTGGTGGGAGAATTCGCCTTCCAAGTCAAGTTCGATCGCAGGGAAGACGTAGCCGTAAAGCAGAAACAGCTTGCCGCGCAGTTCTATATAACGCTGCAACAGGACGTACAGGATTGGCTCGCGCTCGGCGTAACCAAGACCGGCATGGTTTACCGCCTCAGGGGGAACGAGCCCCAAAGCCATGAGTGACGCTGCCCTCACACCCGCTGTCGAAGCCCTGCCAGTTGCTCCGGTTGCCGCTCAAGTTTCGATCGGCCAGATATTTCTCGAGTTCCTGATCATCGGAGCCACCAGCTTCGGCGGCGTGGTGCCTTACCTGCGCGGCAGCCTCGTTACCAAGAGGCATTGGGTCGACGACAAGGAATTCGTTGAGATGCTCTCCATCAGCCAGAGCCTTCCCGGCCTGAATGCTACCAACATGGCAGTTCTGGTGGGGGAAAAACTGCGTGGCGCGCTGGGGTCAATCGCCGCGATCATCGGCATTTGCCTTCCGGGTGCTGTGCTCATGTACATCGTGGGCATCTTCTACCGCATCCACGGTGATCACGTCTGGATCACGGCCGCGCTGAAAGGAGTGGCCGCCGCGGCAGTCGGCCTGATCCTGTCTACGGTTGTAAGCATGAGCAAGAAGTCGCTCTCCGGCAAATTTGACTTTGTCTTCATCGCGCTGACCGTGATTGCCGTCAACCGCCTGCACCTGGGGGTTCCACGTACGCTGGTAGCTGTCGGCCTCCTGGCAATTCTCTTCCATCGGCCACGCAAGCAGCAGAAAGAGAGTGGAGCTCAATGAACCAGATCCCGGCTCTCATTCGTGTTTTCGCGTACCTGTCGCTCCTCACTGTTGGCGGGGGCATGGCCGCATTCCCAGAGATGAAGATCCTGACCGTTGAGGTCCACAAGTGGCTCACCTTCCCGCAGTTGATCCACCTTTATAGCGTGGGGCAGATGGCTCCCGGCCCGAACATGATGATGATCGTGGCCATCGGACAGTGGGCGGGCGGACTTCTCGGCGCTCTCATCGTATTGATTGCCTTTTTCGGGCCGACCGCGCTGCTCGCGTTCATTGTCGCCCGTGGGTGGAAGAAGCTTGAAAAATGGCCGTGGCGGACTTCGATTCAACAGGGACTTGCGCCCGTCTCCATCGGTCTCCTGTTGGCCGGCTGCTTCACCATGGCGAAAGGGGCTATCACTGGAGTCGAAACCGCCGCGATCGCCGTCGGCGTCCTGCTCATCCTGCTCCAGTACAAGATCAACCCGGCGCTGCTGGTGCTTGCCGGGGCGGTGCTCGGAGTGTTCTCGTTCATGCCTAAATAACGGCTTAGTCCGGGAAATCCACTCTCCGCAGCAGCAACAGAGGAGTCCTGACATGGCGGAAGAAAGCCTTCCAATCCCGCAACAGCGCCACCTGGGCGAGAGAGCCTACGATGAGTTCAAAAAGTTCATCGTGATCTTTCTCTACCTTTGGGTTGTCTTTGGGTTGCTCTCGATCCACAAGAGCCTCGTTCTGTCGCAAAGCCATTTGGATTATCCAGAGCACGCCTTTGCGATTATCAACGCGTTGGTTTTTGCAAAGGTCTTGCTTGTCGCTGAGCATTTTCACCTGGGAACGCGCTTTCAGAATAGGCCGCTGATCTATCCGATCCTGCACAAGTGCTTGGTGTTCACTGTGGTGCTCATCTGTTTTCACATCGCAGAGAGCGTGCTGGTGGGGGTATGGCACGGAAATACGCTTGCAGACAGCCTCCCTCCGATAGTGGGAAGTGGTCTAAGGGGTGTCCTGGCGGTGGGCGTGATGTGCTTCATAGTATTGTTACCGTTCTTCGGATTCAGAGAGATTGCCCGAGTAATCGGCCACAGGGAACTGCGGGCTCTGATGTTCGCGCGCAGAGAGAACGACCCGAGGCTGACATAGTTAGGGCAACTGTGAGCCACTGGTCCCCATCGTGGTCGCAGAGTCATCATGACTGGTGTTTCCATGTCATTAAAGAACAAAGTTGCCATCGCGACAGCCGGAAACAGCGGAATAGGTAAGGCCATTCCGCTCGAACGTGCGAAAACGTTTGGGGATGGCGGGTGCTTCACAGTGGCCTTGAAGGGGCGTCGCGGAGGATAGCTAAAGAGAGGAGAACAAAATGTCCCAAGATCCAGAATCAGCCAGACTAGAGGAAGCACGCACTGCCAAGACACCGTGGAGAAAATGGGGGCCCTACCTGAGCGAGCGGCAGTGGGGAACGGTTCGCGAGGACTATAGCCAGGATGGAAATGCCTGGGACTACTTCACTCATGACCAGGCCCGGTCCCGCGCCTATCACTGGGGCGAGGATGGCCTCGCCGGCATCAGCGATGATAAGCAGTTGCTGTGTTTCAGCGTGGCCCTGTGGAATGGCAAAGACCCCATCCTCAAGGAACGCGCGTTCGGCCTGACGAACAGCGAGGCCAACCACGGCGAAGACCTTAAAGAGTACTACTTCTATCTCGACAGCACGCCCACCCACTCCTACATGAAGTACCTGTACAAGTATCCGCAGGCGGAATTTCCCTACGTCAATCTGATCGAGACGAATAAGGGCCGCAACCGCCTCGACATGGAGTACGAGCTGCTGGATACTGGCGTCTTCAACGAAGATCGCTACTTTGATGTTTTCGTGGAATATGCCAAGCAGTCGCCGGAAGACCTCCTCATCCAAATCACCGTGATCAATCGCGGTCCCGATGCGGCCGAAATAGATGCGTTGCCAACCCTGTGGTTTCGCAACACCTGGACGTGGTGGCCGGGCACGCCCAAGCCGTCATTGAAGGAGGTTCCCGGCCCGAATGGCGCTCAGGCGATTGCGGCGTCGCATGCCGATCTGGGAGAGCGGTATCTGTACTGCGACGGCAATGCCACGTTGCTGTTCACGGAAAATGAGAGTAACAACGAGCGGCTCTTCGGCAGGCCCAACGACAGTCCATACGTGAAAGATGGAATCAATAACTACGTGGTCCAAGGGAATCATGAGGCCGTCAACCCCGCGAAAACGGGAACTAAATCCGCGGCACACTATCAAGTGAATGTCGGGACGGGAAAGACCGCCACTATTCGTCTTCGGCTTAACAATCTGGCACCCGCCGAGATGGGCGATCCCTTTAAGAGTTTTGCGGAGATACTACAGACCCGCCGGACCGAGGCAGATGCCTTCTACAAATCCATAACCCCAACCCGTGTCAGCGAAGACGAAGCCCTCGTCATGCGTCAGGCGCTGGCCGGGATGCTCTGGTCCAAGCAGTATTTCTACTTCGACGTGGACCTATGGCTCACGGAACATGGTGGCGATCCGATGAAGCCGGGCGGACGCTCCATGCGGAACAGTGAGTGGTTCCACATGGTGAACCAGCACATCATCTCGATGCCCGACAAATGGGAATATCCCTGGTATGCCGCGTGGGACCTGGCGTTCCACACCATCGCGCTCTCCACAGTCGACACTGACTTTGCCAAGGAACAGCTCGACCTTATGCTGCAGGAGTTCTTCCTGCACCCGACCGGGCAAATCCCGGCCTACGAGTGGAACTTCAGCGACGTCAATCCGCCAGTACACGCCTGGGCCACCATTTTCTTGTATCGGACGGAGCAGGCCCTCAAAGGGAAAGGCGATATCGAGTTCCTAAAGCGGTCGTTTGCCAAGCTGACGCTGAACTTCAGTTGGTGGGTAAACCGCAAAGACCGGTTTGGCAAGAACCTCTTTGAGGGCGGTTTCCTCGGCCTGGACAACATCGGCGTCTTCGACCGCAGCGCCCCGCTGCCCACCGGTGGCAGCCTCGAGCAGGCGGACGGCACTGCGTGGGTTTCGATGTTCTCCCAGAACATGTTGGAGATCGCCATTGAGTTGGCTGCCCACGACCCTATGTACGAAGACATGTGCCTGAAGTTTGCCGAGCATTTTGTTTGGATCGCGCGCGCCATGAATCAGACCGGGCCGGAGGGTATGTGGGACGAGGAGGATGGGTTCTACTACGACGTCCTGCGCCTCCCCGACGGTAGCGCCAGACGGCTCAAAGTGCGCTCCATGGTCGGCCTCTTGCCCCTATGTGCCACCACCGTGATCGAGGAGTGGCAGCGCGAACGGGTGCCGCGAGCGACGCAGGTCCTGCAAGAACGGTACAAGCGTATGCCGGAATTGCGCGAGAGCATGCATGCGGCCGGCCCAGGCCATCTAGGGTATGCCGAACGCGGGATGGCTGCGCTGGTAAATGAGAGCAGGCTGCGCCGGATTCTGACGCGCATGCTCGATGAGAACGAATTCCTCAGCCCTTACGGGATACGCGCTCTGTCCAAATATCACGATGAGCATCCCTTTATCGTCCATGTGGACGGACAGGAATACCGGGTGAATTATCTGCCGGCGGAGTCAGACACCGGCATGTTCGGTGGGAACTCCAACTGGCGCGGGCCGATATGGATGCCGGTGAACGCACTGCTCATCCGCTCGCTGTTGTCGTTCTATCTCTACTACGGCGACAACTTCAAGATCGAGTGCCCAACTGGCTCGGGCAACTGGATGAACCTCTTCGAGGTAGCTCGGGATATCACTCATCGACTGGAAGCGATCTTCCTGCGTGATAAATTCGGCCTGCGGCCGGTATACGGAGGTACAGACAAATTCCAGACCGACCCGCAATGGAAGGATTACATCCTGTTCTACGAGTACTTCCACGGCGATAACGGCGCGGGTCTCGGAGCCAGCCACCAGACCGGATGGACCGGCGTGGTCGCAAAACTGATCGAGCTTTTTGGCCGCATTGACGGACAGCAGGTTCTGGAAGCCGGTAAATCAGCCGGCTTTGCGAAGGGGCGAACCCAAGAGGTAGAAACGGTGCCTGTTACCTGATTGGGGCGCAGTCAGTATTGACATACTTGTCGAGACACTGATGGAGAGAAGTCGAATGATCTCCACGCGGATTGACCGAACTCGACGCGCGGCCTGACGGGTGATCGTTTCCGGGAACTGGGCAAAGCTGATGTCCTTGCTAAGAGAGAATCGACTCGGAATAAGCAAGTCGCTTCGCTGGACCTGCGCTCCCGGCGTAGCTCTGTCTATCTTCTTGTTTGCAGGCTCAGCGGCACATTCAATGGCCCAGCTTCCGAAATCTGCGGCACCTCCGCCATCCAAAGCTGAACCTACGGCGCCAATCGATCCGCTTGGACGGGAAACTCCCCGTGGCTCGGTAATAGGCCTTCTGAAGTACGGAGAACGCCGAGACTACGCGACCGCTTCTCGCTACATGCAACTTGATCCTGGCCAGAGCACGGACGTAGCGGCGCTGGCCAGGGAACTTCTGGCACTGCGCACAAGGTTCAAAAGCAACCTTGACCTGTTGAGCGATGATCCCAACGGCTGGGTTGAATCCGGACTGCCACAGGGCGAGGTACGTGCCGGAGTTATTGAAGTAGGTAGCGCGACCGTGGATGTGACTCTGGTGCGCGTGGATGATCCGGAGTCGGGAAAAATCTGGCTGATTTCGAGAGAAACGATTGCGAAGATCCCCGGGCTCTACGCCCAGTTGGAAAACGAAAAACCGACGGCAGAGGATCGAATCGCGGCGGTCGTCCTGAGCGGCCGGCAACTCCTGGGGATGTCTGTCAGGCAATGGCTCGGGTGGCTGCTCTCGATTCCGATCTCGTGGCTGCTGTCCTGGCTGCTGGCGTTTCTGCTGAGCGTGCCCAGGCGAGTCTGGTGCAAACTGCGTGGTGTTCCCTGCACCACAATCTGGCAAACACCGCTCGGCATGCCGCTCCGGTGCATCATTGCGATCCTGATACATGCCTTCTTTGTCTACCTGCTTGAGCCGCCGATTTTGTATCGGGTCTACTACACGCGTTTTATTGCTGCGCTCCTGGTGGCCAGCGGGGCGTGGCTGGTAAGCAGGATCACTGACCGGGGCTTCCACCACGCGGTGAAACACACACAGGCGCATCGCGTAGGTGGGGAGTCGATCCTGATCGTGATGCAGCGGCTGACGCGCGTCTTGATGGTGATTATCGTCTTCGTCGCCACACTGGCACTGTTTGGGTTGCACGTGGGGACCGCGCTCGCTGGCCTCGGTATCGGAGGACTGGCGATTGCACTGGCCGCGCAAAAATCGCTTGAGAACCTCATAGGCGGGGTCTCATTGCTGATGGACAAGGCGGTACACGTTGGCAATTTTTGCAAAATCGGCAATCAAGCCGGCACTGTCGAAGATATTGGGCTGCGTTCTATCAAGCTGCGAACATCCGATCAAAGTCTGCTGGTGGTTCCGAATGGATTGCTGGCCCAAATGCAGTTCGAGAATTTTGGACCTCGGCGAAAATGCCTCCTCAATCAGCGCTTTTCGCTGCGAATTGAGACGCAGGCCGAACAACTGCGGGCATTGCTCGATCGCGTACAGAGTATGCTGAACGAACACCCCTTGATCGAAACGGGAACTTCGAGAATTCGCGTGGCGAATTTCGCCGGCGCGGCCTTCGAACTGGAGTTGTGGGCGTTCGTTACGACGGCCGACTGGACAGAGTTCACTGCCGTTCGGCAGGAGGTCATCTTGAAGATCGCGGAAATTGTCGAGGCTGCCGGAACCCAGTTCGCGGCGCCCACACAATTGACATACGTAGCAAGTGACGCGGGCGTCGACGCACAAAAGACGGATGACATGGCACGTCACGAGTCGTGGAATGCGTGATTCCTTTAGGGCGGCTTCCTTCAAGTCGCTGTATCCCAAGCGCGAGATCATGCAACTGTGAACTGCCGTGAAAGGCGCGCTCCAGATACTGCACTAGGACTTGAAGGCTAGCGACATATCAGGCAGTTCGATCACGACGCTAAACTCGCGCCTGCAGCACAGTTTACACACAGGTGATTAGCGACAATTGACCGATGGAGAGCCGGCCCTGTCGCAGATTGCCGGGGGCACCGGATTGGATACCTCAAACCCACGGATGCTTTCGCGGGCGCGACTCTTTATGGAAATTGAACCAGGGACAACCGCAGATGTCGGCACGACACTCTCTTGAAGGTCGCACCTACCGAATTAGAGTGGGAGCGGGTCCACTGTAGATTAAGCCTAACTGCCTGCCAAGCGCACGTTAGAGCTTTGTGGCGTATCTTTAGAGATGTAGTCCTTCCTCGCCTCCGGCTGTTCCTTACTTCGCTCCAGACGAGCGCTTTTCACATTGCACAATGACTGGAGACGGTATGAGTTTCTTTAAGAAATCTGATGTACAAAATCATCTCTCGACAAGGCATCCCGGCACGCTCTTTCCACCGAGGACAAGTACGCAGCCATCGCCCATGCCAGAAGGACCGGCTCGCGACGACAGCAAGATTATCTCAAGCGATCCGAAATCGAACGAATCACCAATAGTCAAGAGGAACTAGGCGCGGCACTCGCGCTATGCGGTCGCTCTACCCAGATGGCCCTCGCAGGGGCCATCTTGGTTTTGGAGCAGGAGTTAACCGAAAAAGAGGACCTTCAACCGAGTCCGACCGCAACTTACTCAAAACGTGACTGCTCAGGCGGTTCGGTTTCACCTTTCCCGATAGCCGTTGATTCGTCCATCTGAAAGGACTATTAGTAAAGAGAAGACCTCTCGTTACCAATGGCGCGTTTTGCTCTACTAAGAGTTCTTCGTATCATGTAACGCCCACGAAGCGCAGTATTACCGCTCTCTACCTCATTGCTGTGAGGAGTAGCAATCTCGAAAGCGGTCTCCTACGAAACTCAGCTCTCGACGTCGATCCCAGTCCCATGTTCCCTGGCCCCTAATGCGCTGCAGACTCTAAACATATCGAGGTGCCCCATGCATGAAGTTTCACTCTTTCGCCTTTACACTTTGCGGCTTTGCTATCTGATCCTCGCCGTAGGCCTTGGTCTCGTCATCTGGCCGACCGTCATTCACCACAGCCCGGAGCAAGCCGTTGCTCATGGCATTCAACTCTCCTTATTCGCGGGTCTCGGCCTGACTGCGGTTCTCGGACTTCGCTATCCGGTGCAGATGATCCCGCTGTTGTTGTTCGAGCTCATCTGGAAAACGATCTACCTTCTTGCATTCGCTCTGCGACTGTGGATCGCTCACCAGGTGACCCCTTCCGCGGCCAGTGACATCCAGGCAGTTCTCGTAGTCGTCATTTTTATTCCCCTCATTCCCTGGGGTTATGTCGTAAGGCAATATATTCTGCGCGCGGATGATCGCTGGAAGCGCGGCTTAATCGCTCCAGAAGAGATAAAGCCCGCAACAGCCACGCTCTAGGTCTCTGCAAATATCTGAATGTGTCGTTGCCGTAAGCGTTGCTCGTCTTGTAGTGCACGAAAAACGGGGCGCGGGCTCAACCGGTCGATGCAACACTGGCTTGCAGTTTACTCGCCGGACTTTCAAAGCCCAAGGTCTTTCGCGGGCGTTGATTGAGTCGCAGAGCTACCTTGTTGAGATCGGATTGAGAGTGGACGGACAAGTCGGTCTTCTTGGGGAAGTACTGTCTTAATAGGCCGTTGGTATTTTCAT
>JBAVYX010000044.1:0-44784 GCA_049588475.1 Silvibacterium sp.
GACACGATCCATGGGCTGGCATTCGACAGCAACCCCACGGTGTACAACGCCGGCCCTGATTCAACCAGCTGAATGGTTGACGGGGCGTCGCGGTTATGCACCGGATGCGACTGCTCCGCTACGGCAGCTATAGGGGGAACATCCGCCGTGTCAACAAAATTGGGCTCTGCGATCGAATGTGCGCTCATCTAATGCGAATGTCCGGGGAACGTGGGATTTAGCAAATCGATAAGAACGAGAATCAGATCACCTCAGTACCAGAATGTCAATGATACCTAACTGAAATGGTTGTAGTTAAGAGGCCCTCTCGAATTCGTGCGACAGGTTGGAGTATATCGAAAAAGAAGAGGACTTCAATAAAAATCCTTGACGCCGCTTCTTTGGACCGGGTTTACCAACTGACTTACCTCTTGACTCGGAACCCGAACATTCACTTAATGTAGCGATTTTTCCATCGATAAAGGGACAATGTATCAGAATTTACGGTGACATGGCCGTGATATCCTGCTGTGGAAACGTAACTTAACTTTGGGAGCACCCAGGAGACCCCGACACCCTGCGGAACCGATAGCCTGGAAGTCGGAGAACGCAGGACCCTTTTTTGTATGTTGAAGCGAAGAATTTCTCTGTTTGTGCTGCCATTATTGGCAATAACCTTGTACGCGCAGGATCAATCCTCTGGTGGCGCCATTACAGGAAACTCCCAGGAGCAGTATGGCCCAGTGGACTGTACTGACCCGCTCTCATCGGGTTCTTCACAGTGCATCCAGCAAAATCAAAGGCCTGGAGTTGGCGCGCAGCCCAGGAATGAAAACATATCTCCCGGAGCGCTGCCCAGTGGACCGGTTACCTATAGAGATAACGCATCCCCTACCGTACAGGGTCTGAATCGCAATCAGTCCTTGCGTACCACCGTTCAGCCGGAATTGCTTACTGAATTCCAGAAGTTTGTAGCCTCAAGTACGGGGCAAGTGCTGCCAATATATGGTGCAGATTTATTTCGTAATGTGCCGTCTACATTCGCGCCTCTCGACATGACGCCGGTGCCACTCGACTACCTAATCGGTCCCGGCGATGAGTTGCGGGTTCGCGTCTGGGGGCAAGTCAACTTCAACGCAGACCTCCGTGTCGATCGCGCAGGCGAGATCTATCTGCCGCAGGTCGGACAGATACACGTAGCGGGACTGCAATTTTCCTCCCTTGACCAGCACCTAAGGGAATCGATCGGAAGGATCTACCGGAATTTTGACCTGACAGCAGACGTCGGACAAATTCGTGCCATCCAGGTCTACGTAGCTGGGGCAGCGCGGCGAGCGGGGGTCTATACCGTCAGCTCCCTCAGCACTCTTGTGGATGCGCTCTTCGCGAGTGGTGGACCCTCCGTCGAAGGTTCCATACGTCACATTCAGCTGAAACGCAATGGCACGGTTGTAACCGACTTCGACTTGTATGCATTGCTCGTTCAGGGCGATAAATCAAAGGATGTGAAGCTCTTATCCGGCGACGTGATCTTCATCCCCCCAGCTGGCCCTCAAATTGCTGTAGCAGGAAGCGTCAGAAGCCCGGCAATTTATGAATTACTAGCAGGGGAGACGATTGGCAGCGCGATCAAGGACGCGGGGGACGCCTCCACAGTAGCTTCCGACGCGCGCGTCTCCATAGACCGCATCGCCGATCACCGGGATCGGCAGGCAATGGAAGTAGCTATGGATACGGCTGGCTTGGCTACACCGCTTGTCGGAGGAGACATCCTGCGCGTTCTCTCAATTGTCCCGAGGTATCAGAAAACAGTCACCCTACGTGGTAACGCGGCGAATACAGGCCACTTTGCTTGGCATGCAGGGATGCACCTGAGTGACCTGATCCCGGATCGCGACGCCCTAATCAGTCGCGACTACTGGTGGAAGCGTGCACAACTGGGACTGCCGTCTCTGGAGTTTGAGCCGGTACCGGCTTTTTCAAGTATGCGGCAGCCATCAGCGCCGGTGGATCTGAGACGGCAGTTACAGCAACAGCAACTGCAGCAACAGCAGCAACTGCAGCAACCGTATGGGCAACCTGGCGCAAACATATCGCAAGATGGCTCCACTGTGGGGGAAGATCAGACAAATCAATATCAATATGGATCGTATTCCGCGGGGCAACAGTCAGTACAACAGAGTGGACAATACGGGCAAGTTGGACAACAATCCGGGCAGCTGCCCGGACAGCAGCCTTTGTATAATCCCAATTCTCTGCAGGCAAATCAGCGGGCAGCCAACTCATCCCTAGCTGCCCAGCAGGCTCAGTTGCAGACGCAAAACGCACCCGGCCAGCCTGAGCGCACCGATGTGCGTATAAGTGCGCCGGAAATCGACTGGAATTATGCAGTCATCGAGCGGCTTGACCGTGAGACGCTGAAGACCTCGCTGATCCCCTTCGATCTGGGCAAACTGGTGATGCTGCATGATCGGTCGCAGGATCTGGAACTGCAACCGGGCGATGTGGTTTCGGTTTTCTCGCAAGCTGACATCCATGTTCCCCTTGCAGAGCAGACAAAGTATGTCCGCCTTGAAGGCGAATTTATCCACTCCGGTATTTATAGTGTGAAGCCCGGAGAAAAGCTGCGCGAACTGGTGCAGCAGGCAGGCGGCTTCAGCCCCAACGCCTATCTTTATGGATCGGAATTCACCCGTGAGACGACCCGTATCGTTCAGCAGGCCAGGATCGACGAATATGTTCAAAATCTTCAGCTTCAGGTAACGCGGGGAAATTTGGCGTTGGCCGCTTCGCCCGTCTCGTCACCTCAGGATCTCGCCAGCGGCAATGCGACGCTGGCCAGCGGGCGGGAGCTTATTACTAAGCTTAGTCAGATCCGCGCTACAGGCCGGGTTGTGCTGGAATTCAATCCAGTCAGCGCAGGTCAGGACATCGTGCCCGACATCGATCTCGAAGATGGCGACCGCTTTGTTGTACCTCCCGTGCCGGCCACGGTAAATGTGGTCGGTGCGGTATACGATCAGAATTCGTTTCTGTATCGGAAGGAACGGCCCAGCGGCGCGTATCTGCACCTGGCCGGCGGTCCTAACCGCGACGCGGATAAGAAACATGCGTTCATCATTCGCGCAGACGGCTCGGTGGTGAGCACTCAATCCGCCAACGGACTCTGGGGCAATACGTTTGAGCAGCTGAAGATGAATCCAGGCGATACGATTGTAGTTCCTGAGAAGACTTACAACCGCACCGCCCTGCGCGGCTTTCTTGACTGGTCGCAGTTGTTCTCGCAATTAGCGCTGGGTGTCGCGTCAATCGCTGTGATCGCAAAGCAATAGCGATTCCATTGCCATGGGCCCAAAGAAAACATAGAGGCGCCTTTCATTACGCTCAGGCGTCTCTATACTTCTACGCTCTCCCGGGTAAGCGTTATCAAATCAGCGTGTTGACGTAGGCCAATATGGCATTTGTCTAGAACGTCTGGACACCGTCCTTGAATAAATTGCCGATGATCGTCACCCCGGGAGTGACGACCGCGGTGTCGTTCAGATAGAGGCTCCCGCCGTAGTTGCTGGGGGCCTCCTCATTCAGGATCATGTTCGCGGAAATGACGCACCGGCTCACCTGCTCAACCGTGACACTATTCAGAAACTCCGGCGGAGTGCTAAAGAATGTTTGGACAGGAGCGGAACCGACGGGAACGCCACCGATCGGAGTGGTAGGACTCGAATCTTACCCTTCGGTTAACCACCGAATGCTTGACACTTGAGCACGCATGTTATCCAATTAGTACCTCACCCGGAAATGAACTCAATCGCCTGGAGCCAGAGCGTCCGACGTAATCAGCCAACCGTTCATCTTGGTCGCAAATCCTTGAGCGGTGTGGCAGACGCGAGGAGACTCAGCAGATATTCCGTTTGCTGGGGCACTTTTGCCCGGCACATTACTTGCACCTGCACGGAGCCCGAACCCACTCCCTCACCGCCAGTCGTTAAACGAATAGATGCGTAGCCCATGATTCCATTCAACGAGTGACGGATAACTCTGAAGTTACGGCCTAGTGCGAACCAGTGGCGCAGAGTCCGCTTCTGGAGTCTACAGCTGCTCAATCGACATGCTCCCCCCGACGGACCGCCTTTCCATACTCTGATAAGGGAGGTAGCCGACCACCAGCCTCGATGGAAAGGAAATCGACAATGGCTTGGTGCCGAAGTTCCCGAAGCTCATCTCGCCGGTTGGGTGCCGCTGTCAACGCCGGGACGAATTAATCTGCGGATTCATCAACCTTTCTGGAATTTCGCCGCGATCAGTTCGGCGACGGCGGATCGTTCCCGATGCTCTGGCTGGATGGAGCCGGCCAGAACCAGCAGGGCGCCCCCGAAGAACAGCGTGTCGGCAAAGTAGTTCATGCCGACGTCAATATCGCCGGGATGCGCGGCGAGAATGGGGAGGTAGACAAGGGCCACCACGACGCACACCACGATACCCAGAATCGTGGTCGCCACCCGGGCCCGCCAGTTGGCGAGCATTGCCAGTCCCGTCGCCACCAGCACCGCGCCCACTCCATACGCCCACAGGGGGTGGAAGGGGATCCATGCCGGCATCCGCAACTCGAGCGGGATCACCGGGACGAACTGGGGGTGCAGGAAGTGTTCTACACCGTAGAAGATCACCGCGACGCCGACCACATAGCGAGCCGCCGTAGCGGCGCGTTGTCCGGCCAGTCGCCAGCGATCGTTCGCCAGAGTCGATGCGTGGGCGAAGGCGCAAGCGCTGAACGACAGCTCGCGTAGAGCGAGCGCCCAGGCAAAGCGGTCGCCTGGAGTGGCGGCCAGGCCCGGCACGTCCATCAGCAAAACAAAGCAGAAGAACATGAACCCCAGCAACGCGGAGGCGAGTCCCGCCACGCGCCGCACCGCGATGCTGAGAGCGGCGGCAATCAGCGCCACGCCGACAAACAAGGCCCAGAACAGATGCCAAGGGATCCAGTGCGGGACCATGGCTGCGATTTCGCGCGTCGCCGTGAGATGTTCGGCCCCAAACACCGCCAGCGGTGCGGCGAAGAGCACCGGACCAAGGCAGACGATCGTGTCGAGGCCGTGCGCACGCGGGATGTCTCTGCGGAAGGCGACGATCAACCCCACGAGAAGGATCGCAAGCCCCGCGCAATAGGTCCCGAAGACGATAGGCTGGATGGCGAAGAAGGCCACGAGCGAAGTAAATAAGAATGGGATTGCAACGAGAAAGGGCATCCAGCCTTTCATTCTCAGTCATCGGTGGCGAAGACGCCATACCCAGCCGGACCCGAGTGGACGTGACCACTTCGGGTGGGGTGAACCGGGGTCTGCGGATCATATTGTTAGCCATTTTGCCCACAGATTCACCCAAACTAGCTCACGGTTCTGGGGAACATGCGCCGGCGCAAATTAGCGCTCGCTACATCTCGATCGATTCGTCGCGTGGATCGAACGAACCTTTGCTCAGAAAGTTTCGGCATTGTCCACCTAATCGGGTCGCTCCGCAAAGGTTTGTTCAAGACTAAATCTTTACAAGGATTTTCTTCCTGAAGAGGAGAACGGCCGGCACAAAGCAGATCAGAACAAAGCACAACGAGAAGAGCAGCGAGCCAAACGATGGATTCACGATCGGACAGAATATTCTCGTATAAATCATGTCCTTTAGAGTCATCGTCTGACCGTTCTTTCCGACATGAATGATTTCAAGTACGGTGGACAGCAATTCAGCAAAGGCATACGTGAATATGGCGTTCAAGCCGAAGACCTTCCATGGATAGGTCCATGCGGTCGCGTGTTTCTTAATCTCGATCACGTAGTAACAAACAGCGAGAAGCAAGAGCGTCCACCCTGCAGCGAACAGAACATACGAACTTGTCCACAGTCTCTTATTGATCGGAAACCAAATCGCCCAGAGACTACCCATAGCCAATCCAGCGATCGCCCCCGCGAGCAATCCGCCCGCCTTCGCCGTCATCCCTTTCTGCGTACGCAGCCAAAGCCCGGTCAGCACGCCCAGCAAGCAGGTTGCAACCGCTGGGATGGTGCTGATTAGACCAAGCGGATCACGCGTCTTCTCCAGCAACCGCCCCGGAAATATCTGCCGATCGACGAGGGAAACCCAATTGATGTCCTTGTCGAGAAACGGAATGTCGCGTCCCGGCAAGCCGAATCCAGGAACGGGGACCCAACGCATGAGTATCCAATATCCCAGGAGGCATGCCGCCGTTACGCTCACCAAAGTGACGACCCGCTGGTCCCATAGATAAAGTATGCAAACCACTAAGTAACAGATGGCGATTCTCTGTAGCACGCCATAGATACGCAGCGTTGCTAGAGGATAGTGTGGGAATCCATGGATCATGATCCCCAGGGCGAACAGAATCGCGCTTCGCCGAAAGGCATGCATTAACAGGACACTCTTTGCATCACCGCGAGCAGTCCGCGACGCGGTCGAAAAGACGATGGAGATGCCAACCAGAAAGAGAAATATGGGAAACACTAAATCGGTCGGCGTCCACCCATTCCAGTCCGAGTGCTTCAAGGGCCAGTAGGCATGCTGTTCACTACCGTTGTTGTTGACCAGAATCATAAACGCGACAGTCAATCCGCGAACTACATCGAGAGAAACGAGGCGCTGAGACGGTTTCGTCGACGTCTGCGGCGAAGAACCATCGATCATATTGATCGCTCCTCTAAACCTTATGAGATTCGTTTCCTATAGAGAGAACAACTGCTGGCACAAAGGAAAAGATTGTACTAGAACATGGGAGCAGCTCCGCGGACAACTCTCATCGATGAGTTGACAGTTGATGCAGACACCGCCGGCCTTCTGGTAGATCACTAATGGTCGGTGCCGAAGATTGCCTCGTCAGTGACAGGTTTGAATCTATACGCAGCTGCAGCAAAATGAAATTGAAACAGAAGAAGGGTTGCCATCGCAGATTACTGAATCCAGCGTCTCTGCAGCAAGGGTTCGAGCATCGAGGTCTTTTAAGTCGTCCGCGTTCCAGGCAGGTGTTCGCCGGCGAGCCATACATCAGCTATGATGGCCGCGTTGTCCTGCTCGTTCCAATGAAAACGAATGATATCTGCGCGTTCTCCCGGCTGCAGGCGGCCACGATTGGCGGCAAACCGTCCCGGGTTTTCTGTCGCCATTACGATCGCTTCTGCCAAGGGCCGTCCCATCATCCGCGCGGCGCGACTGACGCAGTCCATAAGCGGAACGGCAGCTCCAGCCAATGTCGAGTTACCCTCCATCGAGAGGCGACCATCGGCCGTCAGTTCCACGCGGCCTCCCACCGAAGCGACGTAGTGGCCTGGCGGCATACCGGCGAGCGCAACTGCGTCGGAAACGAGGATGCTCCGGTTTAGTCCTTTTGCTCGCACCAAGGCCGTGAGTGTTTCCGCAGGAAGATGATGACCATCTGCGATGAAGGATGCAGTGAGGCTGTCTTCTGCTAGTTGGCTCCAGATGGGGTTAGGATGACGATCGATCTGCGGAGCAATTCCATTTCCTAAATGCGTGGAGAGACGTGCTCCAGAGCGAACGGCGTCATGAATCTGCGCATGAGACGCATGGGTATGTCCCAGGGAAACATGGATGCCGCGGGCAACGAGACCGGCGATGTATTCATTGGATTCAGGAAAATGAGGCGAGAGGGTCACCATTCCGACAAGACCGTTACAGGCCGCTTGCCATCGATCGAACTCAGCAAGCGACGGCGGCCGCACCCACTCTGCCGGGTGTGCGCCCCGATATCCATCGAGCGGGGAAATGTGGGGCCCTTCTACGTGAATGTACGGGATACACGCCGCTACTACTGGATCGTGAGTGCACGTTTTTGCAATACATGTGAGCCGCTGAATGATTGATTCTTCAGCCGCGGTAATGACTGTGGGCGCGAAGGTAGTTACGCCGGTCGCAAGCAATGACCTTACTAGTTGTGAGATTGTCTCCGACGTGAGGTTCGGCCCGTTAAGGTCAAGCCCAAGATAACCGTTGACCTGCAAGTCGACAAGGCCGGCAGATATCCATAGATCGGGCGCTTCGTTGGAGGGTTCGATCGAAAAAATCGTTTTATCCTCGAGCTTGACTAGAATGGACGCGCCGGTTGACAAATTTCGCCCGAGAATCTCGGTTCGGCTCACGATTGTCTCCTTGAGAATCCCTTACTGGTCGAGCAAGGCACTTGAGTCCAGATCCAGATCCAGATCCAGATCCAGATACACAATACAGCGCGGATGCTTTCGCAGGGCAGTTGCCGCTGATAGGATCATGAATCATGCTGCGCACAGCTTTGCTCTTGCTTGAGCCAGGAACGCAGCAAAAGAGCTGATCACTATGCAGTAGCATCGGTACGGTAAGTGAAATCGCCCACTGCGGAACCTCTTCGAAGGACGCGAAACATTCATCGTCCACCTGTTGCTGGCGGCAAACGTCATCGAGCCTTTACGACCTTCACAGGAAGCGGATCTTTCAGGCCTGCTGGAGGATCATTAAAGGCGAGCTGGCCGTTCGCACCAATCCCGAGCAGGACGAAATCAATCTGCGATGCTAAGAGTTTATGCGGATAATCGCGGCACGTCTGATCCAGATCATCTCCGGGCTGGATCAGGTGGAAGCTGGCAAAGGGAACGCGATCAAAGATGGCCCGGCGCAGCCATACGGTAAAGCGCTGCGGTGCGCCTGACGGCAGACCGATGTACTCGTCCATATGGAAGGCTATGATGCGGTTCCACTCAATGCCAGATTCTTGGATGAGGGCCTGTAGCATGTTGCTCTGGCTGGGCGCGGCGGCGAAGATGATCCGCACATGAGACTGTGTTTGCAGCCGGGCGTGAATCGCGCGCGCGATGTCGGTGGCGGCTTGCTTGCCTAATTCTTTTCGCGTGGCGGATATACGGAGATCCATCGCCGTGTTCAATGTGTTACTTGTCGCAATCGTAAAGCTGACGCTCTCCCCAAAATGGCGCTATCGGTGAGCTTTGTATCTCGGGTGTAGCGATAACCTCCGTATCCAGCGCATGCAGAAATGCCTGGGAGCCGGCGTCTCGCCAGGGTACAAACAGGCCAACAGTGACATAGGCGAGAAGCGAGGCAAACATGGGGGCACCGACGATAAACGCATTGCCAAAGCGAGGATTGAGGTTCATCCAATGTTCAGGTGGAAAAAGCTTCAATCCGCCGAACGTCACGGCTCCCATAATCCAACAGGCGATGGCCGCGCTGGGTCCGCTTCGCCGAAAGGGAAGTAGAAGCCCAAGTAGCATGGGAATTGCAATGGGTCCGAGCAGTGCGCCATACCAGAGAATTAAAATTCCAATCACTCCGCCAAAGTGCGACGCAAAGAGCGCCAGCACCATACTCAGGGTCAGGAAGCAGAAGGTCATAATGCGACCGAGCAGAAGCTGTGTAGCGTCCTGCAGCTTGACTTTTCCGCTGCGAAGCACTGGAAGAATGTCGCGCACGATAACGGCAGACACGGCGTTGGCGTCGGATGAGGTCATGGCCATGGTGTGGGCGAAAAGTCCAGCGAGTACTAAACCAATCAGGCCCGATGGTAGTAGGATCCGGGCGAGGATCGCGTAGGATTCAGAGGGATCGTGCAGGTCCGGAAGGATAAGCGGCGCGGCCCACATGGGGAAAAAGAGAATAGGTGGCCAAAGCAAAAAGAGGCTCGCGGACAGCAACGAGGATTTGCGAGCATCTTCGCCCGTTGAGGAAGCGAGAAACCTCTGTGCGAGACTCCAGCTCCCCCCATTGTAGGACAGCAGATTTACAAAGAAATAGGTCGCAGCAAAGACCAGAGTATAGTCCCCATGGAAGGGTTTGAGGTGGTCAGGCGGCAAATGCTTCCACATTGTCCATATGGAACTTCCTCCGCCAAGACGACGCAGCACCGCAACCAGCATTGCAACGCCGGCGAGCAATTGAATGATGAACTGACTAAGATCGGTCAGAGCATCGGCCCAGAGTCCACCCATCACGGAATAGATAATGGTGACGCCACCGGTGAGAAGTATTCCCCAGAGGAACGGGACGTCTGCGAAGGCATGAAGCAGGATCGCGGATGCACTCCATTTTGCACCTACGTCGAATACCTTAAGCACTGCGCCGCTCCAGCCCAGCAACTGCTGGGTTGGCAGATCGTAGCGAATCTTCAGATATTCAAGTGGTGAGATGACATGCAGCTGCTGTCGCATCCGTGCCCATTTCATGGGAAATATCCGCGAACCGACTAGGAGAGATAGAAAGATGGAACATGCCCACCAGAAATAAACCGTAATGCCAGAGGTATATGCTAGAGCCGCATAGCCGACGAACACCGCCGAACTGTATCCCGACATGTGGTGAGAGATCCCGGCTAACCACCAAGGCATGACACCGCCAGCAGTAAAGAAGTCGTTCGCACTCTTCACTTTTCTTCGGGCCCAAATGCCAACGACGATCATGAGAACGAAGTAGGTTGCCAGGACAATCCAAGCCAAAAGTTTCATTACTTCGCCCTTGATATGCTCACTCCTGATGATGCCATGCAGCCGATTGCGCCGCAAAACAGCTTCGGGAAACCGCTTGGGTCTAGGACATTCGGTAAAGTGGGCATTGTGAAAAGCGTCAACCAATCCGCGCTAAAGGTGTGGCTCTTAACTTCCTATTACGAACTGCTCCTCGCGGGCTGCGGACACTAACTAGCGTTAGTTTCTTTCGCAATCCTCCTGGCTATGGATATTCGGGCTGCGACCATTGGCAAAATCCCTCTGGACAACGGCTACCGCACCTCGTGGTTTGGCAAAGTCCACAACGTACCGACGTTTGTATCCAGCCAGGCCGGACCATTCGACCAGTGGCCGATCGGTATGGGCTTCGAATATTTCTACGGCTTCATTGGTGGCGATACCAGTCAGTGGCAGCCGGGCAATTTGTTCCGCAATACCACCCCGATCCATCGATACGTCGGCAATCCCAAGTGGAACCTGATCACGGCGCAGGCGGATGAGGCCATCCATGTCGAAGGTTCGTCAAACGTGAAGAAGATGGGATGGACTTCTCCATCGTCTGAGTAGAGACGACTTTGCCCGTCCACCTTCAGGGTGCCGCTGCTCGGAGCGGCCAATGCCGCTGACGCTGTTGAAGGCCAGTGTGGCGAAGCCCAGCCTGTCGTACTTCGAGTTGAACTCAAGCGTGTGATTGCCGGGGGTGAGCGCCTCCGGGCTCTGCCAATTCACGCGCTTGAGGTCGAGCAGATTCCAGGTAAAAGTCGGCGTACCCTTCACGATGTAGAAACCGTAACCGCCACCCGCCGCTGGTATTGATCATGTCTTCTCCACCGCCTTTCGGAACGGTGACTTCGGCCGTCATCGTGAACGAAGTGTTCAGAAGGTTCGGCGCTGCGCCGAAGGGAAACGATTGATTGGCTCGCCGGAGTAGGTAAATACATTCCGGCCCTCGGTCAGGCTGGGACGAGGTGAAACTACGCGAGTCGCCACTGAGGTATCGAGCGGAAGCGCTTGATACTTCGCAAGTTCCGTCCATAACGGTGCGAGCGCCGAGGGGACGCCGAATGGTACGCCCAGTGAGTGGTTGTCCTTCAATGGCGTACAGTTTTGTTCGCCACTGTCACTTGTGCCAGTAGAAATGAACAGCTCTGCCCGGTAATTTCGGGGAACAGTAAGGCGACGAGAAGACCAAGAGAAGGTAATCGGCTAGGGCAGCCTGTGAGGGCTGCCCTCTTTTTGCCGCAATCGGGGGACTCGGATCACTTCGGCTGGCATAACCAATTTTGGTGGGCGGAATGCTTTCTGTTGTCTCATGCAATAAGCAGTAGGGACCGGTTGTGGAGAATATCTTCTATTACGTGCCCAGATTCAAGATCTTCGGGGGACATTTATGATGGGGATTGCCCAGCCTACGGTGGCTAACGGCGACGTGGTGCTTGATCTGGGCAATCCGCCCACATTCCCTGTCACCGGTGGCGGCTTTGGCTTCGCCGATACTTATGTCCAGCCCGCAACTCTGGGTTGGCATTTGAAGCGAGCCGATCTCTATACCGCATACGCCTTTGTTGCCCCAACAGGCCGATACACTCCGGGATCCACCACCAACATCGGTTCCGGATATTGGGGGAACCAATGGCTCACAGGATCGACAGTGTACGTCACCAAAAATAAGGCAACCAGCGTAAACGTGTTCACCAACCTGGAGACTCACGGGTTCAAGCGCGGCGCCAATAACACCGTGCTTACACCCGGAGGATGTTCACCACGGAGTGGGGAGTTGGCCAGGTGTTGCCGCTAAAGAAAGACTTCAGCAAGCTGCTGCAACTGGGCGGCGTTGGCTACGATCAGTGGCAGGTTTCGGCCAATCGCGGCACGCTCGCCGATGGTGTAACGCCTGCGAGCCGATTGCCTTTTTACGCAGTTCATTCGGCTGGCATTCAATCCAATTTCATTATGCCGCCGAAGAACCTGAGTCTTGATTTTAAGTATTACTGGGAGTACTCCGCGCAAGCTCACCCACTCGGACGCACGGTCGCGTTCGGATTGACCTGGACGTACCGGATCCCCAAGCCGACGCCACCACCCAGGCCTTGATCAAAGATTCCCGTGACGTCTTTCTCTCTTTCTCCATCCGAAGGCCGCGATGCTTCTCATTGACGGTTGGGCCGACCGTTCCTCGTAATGCTCGACCTCGGACGAGACCGCGCTCGACAGATCTCACGGCCGTGCGCGCGTCGGCCGTGCACGGACCGATTGTGGAACAGATCCAACCGGGGGGGATCTCAGAGCAGCGCAGCCTTCACGCCGCCGATTCAGAGTGGATAGGCGCTACGCGTATGCGATGTAGCATGCGAACAATAATCTTCTCTACCTCGACGAGGAGGAAGAAGATGAAGCCCCCGAGGATAAGCTTTGGCCAGATGCGAAGCGGAATGGACTCGGTGTCGAACAGTGTCTGGAACGGCGGTGCATAAGTAAAAAGCAGTTGCAGTACCACGATGGCGCCGATGCCAAGAGGCAAGTACTTGTTGCCAAGGTGCGCCTTGAGCGACAGTGACGAGCCCACCTTGTAGCGGGAGTTGAGAAGATAAAAAACTTGACCGATGACCAGCGCATTTACCGCTACGGCCCGGGCAAGCGCATCGGACGCATCATTCGACTTCATCCAGAAGAATGCTCCTAGCGTAAGCACGAGCAGCGCCAGGCCGACGAAGATGACGCGCCATATTCCAAAGCCATCCACGATCGGGCGGTCGACCGCACGCGGCGGTCGCTGCATAACATCGAATTCATGCGGTTCGAAAGAGATCACCAGTCCCAGCGCAACAGAGGTAACCATATTCACCCAGAGGATTTGTGGCGCAGTGATCGGGGCGGTGAAGCCAGCAATGACGGCCACGAGGATGACAAGCGCCTGGGCAACGTTTGTTGGCAACAGAAAGAGCATCGCCTTCTCGATATTGTTGTAGACCGTACGTCCTTCCTTAACAGCTGCGGTGATCGAGGCGAAGTTGTCGTCGGCAAGCACCATCGCGGCCGCCTCCTTGGTGACCTCGGTGCCTTTGATCCCCATAGCGACTCCGATGTCGGCTTTCTTGAGCGACGGTGCGTCGTTTACTCCATCGCCGGTCATGGCTACGATCTGCTTGTTCGCCTGGATTGCCTTGACAAGCCGCAACTTGTGCTCGGGACTCGCGCGCGCGAAGACGTCCACGTCACGGACTCGCTCCCGCAACGTGGCGGTGTCCATCTCTTCGATCTCCGCCCCGGTGATCGCCGTCTTACCATCGCCGATCCCCAGCATTTTGGCGATCGCTGCCGCAGTAATCTTGTGATCGCCGGTTATCATCGTTACCCGGATGCCGCCGGCGTGGCATTCCTCGACAGCTTCGATGGCCTCTTTGCGGGGCGGGTCAAGCAGTCCGATCAGGCCAATGAGCACCAGGTTCTTTGGGAGATCGCCGGGCCCAAGACTCCCGGCGTTGACATCCGGATTCTCAAGCCACGCCAAACCCAGCACACGCTCGCCCTGCACCGCAAGCTTGTCCGAAGCTTGTATGAAATAGGCGGAATCAAGCGGCGCCGGCGCTCCGCCAATGGTCGCCTGATGCGTGCAGTGTTCGAGGATAACTTCCGGCGCGCCTTTGACGAGGATCATCCGCTTGCCGTCGGCGTCCTTGTGCAGCGTGGCCATGAACTTGTGTTCCGATTCGAAGGGGATCGCGTCAATCCTGGGATACTTCTCCCGCGCAGTCTTCCGGTCGAAGCCGAGTTTATTCGCAAACGGGTAGAGCGCCCCTTCGGTCGGATCGCCCTCTACCTTCCACTGTCCCTCCTCCTGGTGTATCTCCGAATCGTTGCACAGCATGGAGACGCGGCCCATATGCTGGAGTGCCGGATCGTCGCCTGCGGGCTGGCCGTCCTTCATCACCTGGCCTTCGGGCGCGTACCCGTCTCCCGTAACCACATATGCTGATTCGGCAGTGACCGCCGACACTACCATCATTTCCATCAAGGTCAAGGTCCCAGTCTTGTCGGAACAGATACGCGAGACCGAACCCAGGGTTTCCACTGCCGGCAGGCGCCGGATGATCGCGTTGCGCTGAGCCATGCGTTGCACGCCGATCGCGAGCGTGACTGTAATGAGTGCGGGCAATCCTTCCGGGATCACCGACACCGCAATGCTGATAACCTTCTGGAATATGTCCACGAAGCCCATGCCCTGAATCCACCGGCCATAAGCGAAGACGAGGACGGTGACGACTCCGATGACCACGGTGATGGAATAACCGAACTTCTTGATCTGGCGCAGCAACGGGGTCTCCAGCGCGCTGACCGAGGTCATCATCTGATTAATGCGGCCCAGTTCGGTGTTCGAGCCGGTCGCAACCACCACCCCGGTTCCGCGCCCGGACGCAACCAGTGTTCCAGAAAACGCCATGCCTTCCCGATCTCCGATCGTAGCCTTGTCGGATACTGCGTTCGTGGTCTTATCGATGGGCACGGACTCGCCAGTGAGCGCCGCTTCCTCCGTCCGCAGGTTTTTGACTTCAACCAGGCGAAGATCTGCCGGAACCTTGTCACCCGATTCGAGGAGGACGACGTCTCCCGGCACCAGTTCCTCAGACGGGATCAGGCGAATTTCTCCGCCGCGCAAGGTCCTGGCCTCGGCGGAGAGCATGTTGCGGATCGAGTCCAGCGCCTTTTCAGCCTTGCCTTCCTGAATGAAGCCGAGCAGCGCGTTCAGGATGACAACGCTCAGAATGATCGCGGAGTCGAGCCAAAGGCCGACCATCATCTTAACGAACCCGGCTCCGAGCAGGACATAAACCAGAATATTGTTGAACTGCTGAAGGAACTTCATGAACAGCGACTGCTTCTTACCCTCAGGCAAGCGGTTCGCGCCATATTTTGTCAGGCGCTGTGAGGCTTCGCCTGCGTCGAGGCCTTTCGCAGGGTCAGTTTGGAGCTGCTGCACTACTTCGTCTGCGGCTATGGCATGCCAGACCATGGTTTTACTGGCTGGGGTAGCTGTCCCTGCTGTATTCATCTGCACGCTCCGTTGGGCCTGCTTGGTTCGGTTTGCTCCCGCGGTTTTAAGGACTTGGTGTGGGACTGGAACTGACGCTCAACTTCCAATACAGCGGCACAATGTAGGCTACGGTTAGCCTGCCCGTTTTTTGTACGGTTGGATAGCAAGTGTAACGCAGTTATTGATGGGCTTGGAAAATCTGTTCTAGTCAGAGGGTCGGAATCGGCTTGTTTTTGGTTCAGTCGGATCGCGTCTAGCCGCGATCTGACGGGCCACTCCCATAATCTCAACCTGGAGACCCCATGAATTCACAGAAAGCGAATCTCTGTTCGATAGCGTTGGCGCGCAGATGTGTGGTGAGCTGCATCAACAGAAAGTCGTAGGCTTAACCGTAAGTGGTTCAATCCGATTCCGATGGACAAAGCCGGCACAACGATAGAGGAGTGCAGCGGAATCCTTTGGAATGTTACGGCGGAGAGGGAGGGATGCGAAGCCACGGCTTATTTTGGGAATGTGTAAGTTGCAGAATCTAGATAGCCATCCCTGCCACTTTACCCAACTTTGCTCTACCGCTCTACCACCTTGCACGATATTGCACTACGGGCATCCTCAGTCGCCCATTGCCGATACCGAGATATCGTTTTTTGAGTGTCTCTTGAAAATCGCCGATGACGCAAGAGCCAGCAGGGGAGTACTACACTTAGTAGGGGAAGACACCGCAAAGGACACCTCTAAATCCCCGATCACAAAACCCTGGCGACAACATATAACTAGGCAACGTCCAACGCAATGACACTGTTGCGCTGGACTCTGGACAACTTGGCCTCTGTTAGGTACCATCGCTACCATCGTCGTATCTCTGTAAGCCAGTACTTTCGTCTGAACAGCCAACTGTAGCGCTTCCCGCTCCAAATCGCGTTGACGCCATCTAGGTACGAACAGTGGCTAAGCGACCTGCAGTAGTCATCGTAACTCCGAATTCGTTTGAGCGATTCGGACAGGGCATTGGTGTGCCTTCCTCTTTCCGGCTGTTCCTGAGATCCGGTCGCCAAGCCTCGTTAATGAACCTGAATCTCATCTTTCAATCTGCAAATCCAGACTTGGAACTTGAGCCGGACTGGGATTACCACAATCCCATGGCAGGTTATTACCTCGAGTCGTTTCTCAAGATCCGGGGCTACGAAGCTCACTGCGTCTTTAACTGGAACGATGATCTGGAGTTGACGCGCGCAATGCGATCCGACCCCATCGTCGTCTGCTTTTCCACAACGTATGTCATCAATAATCTGACTCTTGAATCAGCACTCAAAGCGCTTCGTAGGGTCGTTGGTAGCACTCCTATCATCGTCGGAGGACCTTACATCTGGAGCCAACATTTGCAATATGTGGCTTCTTCCAACCTCGTTCCTCCATTTTGGCAATCAAACGCCAAGCACGGCGCCGACGGCCGGCAAGAGGATGCGTTGCGCGAATTCGGAGTGGATCCGCTTAAGGATTTTCTGTTCAAGAGCGCCGCAAGTGGAACTATCCGCGATGCGGTCTACGTGGCCTCGGAATTTGGTGAGTTTACGTTACTGAGGTTGCTGGAGGCGTTCGAACAGGATGGCGGAAGCAGTAGGAGTGTCGGCCTAGAGCACATCCCTAATCTGGTGCTGTCTCAACCGGACGGCTCGTGGATCCGCACGCGCCAGGAGCCGGAGCCCGTCGACCTGAACCTCCACTTTACGCGTTGGGACCAGGTGGACCGGGTGGAGAGCGACTGGCTGCCAATCAGGACAAGTATTGGTTGCCCTTACCGATGCCGCTATTGCGACTTCATAGAGCTACACCCGAAGGTCATGATGCGCTCGCCAGAGTCGCTACTGACGGAGTTCAAGATAGCGCAGCAGAGAGGCGTTTCGGATTTCTATTTCATCGACGACAACATTTTCCTGACCAAAGCCCGGCTCAACGAATTGGCGGAAAGCATTCTCCGGCTCGATGCGGAAGTCACATGGGGAGGGCATTTCCGCGTCGACCGCATCGACGAGTCCAATATTGACCTCATTGCCCGCTCCGGTGCGCGGCTTGGTCAATGTGGAATCGAGAGTTTCGATCAGGGACAACTGATCCGGATGCGCAAAGGCTGCAAGCGAGAGAACAGCATCCGCGGCATTGACTTGTGTTCGTCGCGTGGAATGAGCCTCTTTCTGAATCTGATCATTGGATATCCAGGCGAAACAAAGGAGACGCTTGAAAGTACGATCAACGCGCTCAACGCACTGGATATGAGCCAGAGCGGCTTTCCTTCGCTCGAGATTTTCCCCTTGGTTGTCATCCCGAACACTGAACTCGACCGGCCCGACTACAGGCGGCAATATGACCTGCGCGGCAGGTTTGGCGGATGGACCCACAACACGATGTCTGCCTCTGAAGTAGACACGACATGGGCGCCTTACCTATTTCGTAATTCCACTCCCACATCGGCACACGGCAAGGACCAGGTTCCCGACGGATGGAACATCTCACGCAGAAATCAGGCGTTGCAGGCCCGCAAGCAGTTGGTCCTGGCATTTGCCGATCGAGATTCGGATCACGGCGTGCAAGCCAGGTTCGAGAACCTCTATCGATGCTTCATGACAGAACCTGATGCAGTGCCTCCGGAATGGACAACAGTCATCGCTCCTCGCGAAAGGCAGCCCAACGGAAGGACCGCGCTGCCCAGCATGATGTATGGCGTCGAGAACACACTCAGTTTCGAGGTTACTTGAGATGGTTGCACAGCTTTCCGCATATGGCCCCAGGAATTTCGTAAGGCGCAGTAATCTCCGCGGCTTTCTTGCCATAGCTCGCGATTGGCTAGCCATTGCGGCCCTCATTTACATCGGCATCCGAGTTCACAGATGGCTGCTCTACCCCATACTTGCGTGGCTCATTGGCACGTTTCAGTTTGCGCTCAGTGAATCGCTCCTACACGAAGCGTCTCACTGGAATCTATTCCAAACACGCCGCTGGAATGACTCACTCGATTTTCTATTCGGTCTCCCATTTTTCCGAACGACGGAGCAACTTCGGCTGGAGCATAAGATCCACCATCGGTTTCTGGGCGAGCCTCAGGATGCGCTTCACCTTGATTACGAGAAGATGGGGCTATATCGTCCGAACGTCAATCTCGTCTGGGTATGGTTCTGCCGACCGCTGCTGGGTTATGCGGGAGTTCACTACGCCCTCGCGCTGACGCTCAAGCCCATTAAGGACGGAATGAAGATCATCGTCTTCTGGATTGCCGTACTGAGCCTATGCGCCTATCTGCACTGGCTAAGGGAACTGGCTCTTTACTGGCTGGTGCCACTGCTGTGGAGCTGTTACAGCAATCTGTATTGGTCAGAGATTACCGACCATTACAGAGCGAGCACTGGTATACGCTCCAACTTCAACCCGTGGAGCAATTTTCTCCATCACAATAACGGCTATCATTTCACCCACCATACTTACGCAAGCATTCCCTGGTATCTGTTGCCAGCAGCAACGCGAGCCCTCTGTGCCGATCGAGGAGATATCTGCCGAGGGTTCTTTGACGTCTACCGCTCCATTCGGTCCGGGCCCCGGGTCGTACCCAAACTCAAGCACGCGGCCACCGTCCTCGGAGTGAAGGTGTCTCATGACTACTAGAGAGACATGCTTTTCAGTTTTGCTAAGAGACCTCGCGCATGTTCGCAGTCAAGCAAAGGCTGCGCCACCAACCGCATATTTTTTAGTGCGCTCTGAAGACGTTGCCCCCAGAACTCTTCCAGATCAGGCCGTTCCTCTAAACAGCGAATGTGGCGGTCGCAGTTACCATGACGGCAACCGCATGCAAAGTCGATAGTGGGATCGAGAAAACGCCGATAGTCGACTGTCAACTCCGACCCGGCAGGAATATCGCAGACGGCGATGTCAAATCCCAGCCCGGTCTCCAGCGCGTTGGAGCGGCAGGAGTGATTGCCAAAGTAAATACGATGGTCGCAGGGGTCAAGAAAGTCGGGGTAGCTGCAGATGGTAATGGGAGCATGGCTTTCAATGAATCGCCAGCGGTCGGAGCGCTGGGCTTCTTCGCGGGAAACGCAACTGCATCGCGCGCATTCCATCATCACGATCGTTCCACACGAAATAAACTGGCTGGCATATAATCCGAGACCGCAGTTGGGAGTCCTTTGCACCGAAAGACAATCTAGGATCATGAAATCGGCCTATCCCTTATCGTAGCTTCAATGATTGCAGGGTGATGAGAGCAGGGGTGACACATTCGATCCATTTGTCATGATGTCAAACTGGACTCTCTCACCCCGTGGTCCGCAGTAGTACCAACTGGAGAGATTTCAATGAAAGTTTGTACCGTTGCCGCTTCAATCTCGCCCTTCACCGGTAAAGCAGATGGCTTTGACAAACTTCGACAAGACGTGCTGCAGTTCTCTCGAAATGGGGCGACTCCACTCCGCCTGGTCGTCACCGCCATGGAAGGAGATACCTGGCAATGTGAAGTTGATTCGCTGCAGCCCGGCGACGACTCGGCCGCTCTACCATCCATTGAATCAATCTTCGCATTTCGCGAGCGTCGTTGCCATCGTGAACACACATTCAATGCCGCCATGCTCATTCCTACCGGAGCCGATTGTGCGATTGGCGGTCATGCCGGCGACGCTACACCGGCCGCACGGTTGCTCGCGTCCGTATGTGATCAACTCATAGTGCATCCCAACGTCGTGAATGCATCCGATATCAACGAGCAGACGCAGAATTGTCTCTATGTCGAAGGCAGTGTGATCACTAGACTTTTAATGGGAACCGTCGCTCTCAGAAAAAAGCGGTCCAACCGCATTCTCGTGGTAACAGAGGATCGCGGCAAAGAATCCTGGGTCGTCGACCAGACCGTTAACTCAACCAATTCCGCCCGCGCAACACTCGGAGCAGACTGCCGCAAAGTCATCGTCCTCAATAGCAGCCTTGCCATGAGGATGTCCGAGTCGCAATGTGGACGTGCGGTCGGAGAAGTGGAAGGTGTCGAAGCGCTTCTCGAACTGCTGGCGCGGGAGCGTGCCAATTACGACGCAGTAGCATTATCGACGCGGATTACGCCCGGAGAAGAAGTTGCGCATCTCTTTGAAAAGTACTTTGGCGGAAACGGGCCCAATCCGTGGGGTGGAGTGGAAGCCACACTTACGCATCTCATTTCAGCTATCTTCGGCGTACCTTCGGCGCATGCGCCTACGCTGGAGCAGCTCGAGTTGCGCACACACAATTACGGACGCGTCGATCCACGCAAAGCCGCCGAAACTATCTCCACAAGTTACATGTTCTGCATCTTGAAAGGCCTTCATGCGGCGCCGGCTCTTGTTTTACGCCCGGAGGGGACATACGATCCATCTTTACTTTCCGCTGAAGACATATCCTGTCTCGTTGTGCCCCAGGGTTGCGTGGGATTGCCCGTGCTTGCGGCAATCGCCCAAGGCATCCCCGTTATCGAAGTGGCCGAAAACAGCAACCTGATGCACAATGATCTGTCGCTTCTTCCGTTCCGGCCAGAACAGCACTGGTGCGTCGGCAACTTTCTCGAAGCCGCCGGGCTGATTGCAGCAATGAAAGCCGGCGTCCACCCTGGGGCTGTTCGCCGCCCTCTATCGATGATTCCCGTAGAGGAGTTTTGACATGCAGGAACTCCTCGTGAATCCATCCACTTCGACAGTCCGGAATACGAAGCCCGAGGAACGCGCTCCTATCTATGAGGCACTCCTAGCCTACCAACAGCGCAAAGTGGCTCCTCTTCATACTCCTGGCCACAAGGGGACGTTCGCAGCGGACGGCATCCTTGACTTCATGACTCCTCTTGGGCTTGCATGCGATCTTCCGTCGATGGATGCGACTGATTTCCTTTTCCATCCTTCTGGTTGCATTGCCGAGGCCCAAAGGCTGGCTGCTGAGTTATGGGGGGCTGCCGACACGTTCTTTCTCGTCCATGGCTCGACCATCGGCGTGCAGGCCATGGTGCTGGCAGCTGTACGCCCCGGAGAGAAGATCATTTTATCGCGGCACGTCCATCTCTCGGTATTCTCCGCACTTGTTCTTAGTGGGGCTACCCCGGTCTTTCTGCCTTCCATGTGGTTCGAATTCGGCGGCCCTGTCCCAGTTCTTGCCTCCGACCTTGAAAATGCCCTGGCGCTTCACAACGATGCTCGCGCCGTCCTGCTGACTCATCCCTCGTATTACGGACTTGGGGGCGATCTCCGCCCAATCTCAAGTATCTGCGCCCAGCGCAAAATTCCTCTGCTGGTGGACGAAGCACACGGCGCGCACCTTCGCTTCGTTCCCCAACAATATCTTCGTTCGGCGCTCGAGCAGGGGGCCGATCTGGTCGTCCAGAGCGTTCACAAGACCGTGGGCTCTCTCATCGGCACTGCGCAGCTGCACCGCGGTCACCAAAGCCTGATCTCCCATGAACAAGTGCAGCGAGCGCTCAACCTTCTTGAGAGCACAAGCTCCAGTTATCTGCTCCTTGCGTCTCTCGATCTCACCCGTCGCTACATGAGCCAAAATGGATCGGCCCTTTTTCGCGAAGCGTGCGCGCGATTCGATCTCCTGCGCCGGAATCTTGCTTCCATTCCCGGAATCGCCACTTTGCTGCCTGGTTCCAATCCAACTCTCAAAGACTGCGCCATTGATCCATTGCGCCTGGTCATCGATGTTTCCGGCCTGGGGCTCACCGGTTACGAGATGGAGCGCCGCCTACAACAAGATTTCGGTATCCTTGACGAGTTCTGTGACAGTTGCAACGTGGTCTTTGTACTTGGACCGGCCGATCCCCCGGAGGTCTATGTTCGCCTGGAAGATGCCTTTCGAGAGATCGCCTGCACCTCCGTTCGGCGCGCTCCGCCCCCTTCCGCTCAGCCTCGTACAACTCCTGCGCCGCACATGGCCCTCACACCGCGCGAAGCAGCCTTCCAGAAGTCGAGGAGGATCTCCTTGCGTGAGGCGGCTGGTTCCATCTGTGCCGAGGTGATCAGCGTGTATCCGCCCGGCATTCCGCTCCTCTTTCCGGGAGAAGTTTTCACGCGACAGGTTCTCACCTATCTCGAATACCTCTCGCAACGAAACATATGCATTTATGCGAGAGATCCTTCGCTATCCACCGTTTCGATCATCGATCTTTAGCAGCTTCACTCTTGCGGAGAAAGCAAATGAGAACTACGTATCCGACGCTGCCTGTTTCCTGGTATGTAGACGACGAGATGTTCCAGCGTGAACAGCAAACAATATTCTCGTCCGCTTCCCAATATGTCGGCGTAATCGGAATGGTTCCGGAGACCGGCAGCTTCCGTACAGTTCCGCAGACCGAGCACTCCGAAATCCTCGTTCGAAACAAGAATGGCATCGAGCTTCTCAGCAATATCTGCCTGCACAGAAGCATGCAAATGATACAAGGCGCGGGAAAAGCCAAAGCCTTTACGTGTCGGATGCACTGCTGGTCCTATGACCTCGGTGGCAAGCTACTGAAGGCACATCAATATCCAGAAACTCCTTGCAGGAACCTCCCGCGTCGTGCGGTGCAGAATTGGAATGGCATCCTATTCGCTGGCGATCGGCCCGTCTCTGCGGACCTGGCAGCCTTGGGGGGACGTCCCGAGCTCGACGTGTCTAATTACCTGTTTCTGCAAAGCCAGGAAGAGACGCAGGAAGTCAATTGGAAGATCCCGGTCGAGGTTTTGCTCGAAAACTATCACGTTCCCCTTATCCATCCTGGATTATCCCGATATGTTCCTGGATCGATATGGACGGGAACCGAAGGTACGTACGAAGGAGAATGGCTCTCCTATCAGGAGATGCCTCCGCATCCTGATTTCGCGCATAATCCCGCTTCGGAGGTCTTCGAGCGGTGGCAGCAGGCGATCCTGATGGTCAACGGAGGGAAGCCGCCGGCCGTTGCCGCAATCATCGGCGCCTATTACCCCAATACTTTCCTTGAATGGTATCCCTTCATGATGGTGGTCACGGTATACACCCCGCTCGCTCCCAGGAAGAGCCTGATGACCCGCGACTTTTTCTATTATCCGAAGGCGCTGGATGTAGTCCCTCAATTCGCCGAACTCGCGAAAGCTGCATGGGACGAAAATCAACGTCAGGATGATCATGTGCACTATGCTCTCCAGCGCGGACGAGAACTGCACTATCGTCGATGCCCGAATGACCTGAGCGGATATGAGATCTACCAGGCGCCTATGGAAGAAAGCGTTCAACTTTTCCACGCCAAACTCATGCATGCCATGGGTGGCTTAGTTAACGAATAATCGCGAAATCACTCATCGACATCCCGAATTATGGCAACACTGCCTCCCTGCCTTTTTCCGATTTTTGACGGCGCGGGCCGGATTGGTGGCTATCCATTTATTGCTGACGCAGTATTCGAAGAAGGGCTTCAGCATTGCCATGCGACGCACTGCGGTCTGAGGGCTGACCGGCCAGGTTGAGCGGAACTGGCGCACGTCCAGTGGCCCCCATTGTTCGATGGTGACGTAGCCGCGTTCCGTTCGAAAAGCGTTCGAAGCGGGCCATGAGGAGGCGGCATTTTTTGTGCGTGGCAAACGCCGCGCTTTCGCGCAACTCAGAGAGGAAATGCTCGGTTGCCTCGGGAATTGGTATGCGCTTTAAATCGCTTGACGGGGCGGAAGGAATAGCGGGGAGGGGGGCAGGCATATCGGACCATGTGCCGCGAGCTTCGATTTGCGCTGCGAGTGCGCGGGCATAGTCCCATTCCCAAAGGCCGGTAGAGTGTCGCCTGAACTTCTTCTGGAGAGTGCCGCTTATAACGATGGGGCATTCACACCGTTTCCAGCCGCGCTTGCGAACGCCCGGGCACTTCATGAAACGAACGACCATATTGCTTGCTGATGATCACACGATGTTCTCTGCGGCGCTCCAGAAGCTTCTGAAGCCTGAATACGAGGTCCTTGGCCGGGTTGAAGATGGCCGCGCGCTGGTGAAGACAGCCGTGGATCTCAAGCCGGATTTAGTGCTCGTTGATGTGGGAATGCCATTGCTGAACGGGCTGGACGCGGGGCGAGAGCTGAAAAGGTTGATCCCGAAGGTAAAGATAATCTTCCTGACCATGAACCCTGACCCCGTGCTCGCAAACGAAGCGCTGCGCAATGGCGCATCGGGCTATCTATTGAAAAGCTCGGAGTGGGAGGAACTATTACGGGCTGTCCAGAATGCTCTTAGGGGACTGACCTATGTCACACCTCAGATCCGCCAGGCGATGGAGGAGATGTTCATCCGCGATCCGAGGTCGCTGAGTCAGCACAAAGAGCTGGCCGAGCGTCAGCGGGAGGTGCTACAGATGCTGGTGGAGTGCCGCTCGATGAAAGAGATCGCCTTTATCCTGGGCATTTCCCACCGCACGGTACGCTATCACAAATATCGCATCACGGAGGACTTGGGCCTGAAGAACAATGCAGAGCTTGTCCAGTACGCGATCAAACATTCCATTATCTCGCCGCGCTAAAATGGAAAACAGTTGCCTACTGTCACATCGACAGTAAGACTTCGTGACCGCCGCTCTCTCCGCAGGGGCTTCCGCGTACGTCTCTGCGAAGTGGGCCGTTCATCGCTCAAAAGGAGAAATACTATGTCAATTCCGTCACGAATTCGAGCAGCGTGGGTCCTTGCCATCGCTGTGCTTCTAACGTTGGGTATTACGCAGAGAATATCTGCCCAGGATGATGTCTTTCACATGGTCAAGGGTGTGGTCAAGTCAATCGATAAGGACTCCAAGACCATGGTGGTCAAGGCCGCCGACGGGACGGAACACACGATCAAGTGGACGGACAAGACGACCGTAAAGGGGGGCAAAGACGTGGGTGACGCCTTTGCGGAAGGCAGCAAGATATCGGTCAAGTACACCGAGAAGGCCGGAGAGAAAACCGCCGTGGGAGTAAAGGACGCGGGCAAAGCCACTGCCAAAGTGGTCCAATAGTTGTCTGCATTTAGTTGAGCGGCAGCAATTAGAACGCTTCTCCTACTCCCACGCTCCAGGTGAAGTTATCTTTGCCCCAGGCGAAATCTGTGCGCAGATTGACGTGGTATTTCTTGCTCAGCATATAGCGGATACCAGTTCCTCCGGAAGGGAGAAACTGGTTGAGCCGCAGCTGGTTTCCGCCGGGCGTGACTGAACCGACACCGCCAAAGCCTACGAGTCCTAAGCGCCACGGCAGGACCAGCCGATACTCGAGCTGGGTGGCAAACATGTAGCGGTCCAGATACCGGCCCGCTGTGTAGCCACGGAGCTCGTTGTTCGTTCCATAGATGCAGTTGCCATAGAAGGGCGGCGATCCGCCCGTTCCGCACCAATGGAAGTTGTAGGCGAGTACCTGCTTGTCGTTAAGGCTCCAATACTTGTTGAAAGTGAACTTATAGGACTGAAACGAATACTTGCTGCCGAGGTTGTTCGCGAAGAAATCACCGGTGAAGTCAATTACGCTGCCTTTGACTGGATAGAAGCGGTTGGGCCGCGTGTCACGCCATATCTCCATGCCCAGCGCGCGCAGATCGGTGTGCAGGCCCACGTCGGGAGGGATAGGAGGTGTCTTGCCGGTAGTGGGCTTCAGGGTGATGAACGAGCTGCCGTCGATGAAACGCAAGCCGCCATAAAAGTCCCAACCGACGCGGCGCAGTGCTTTGAAAAGGAGAAAATGACCTGTCTGCTCCAGAGGCAATCTCAGTCCGGCGTTTCCATTTTCGAAGCCGACGCCGTAAAGGTTGTAGTCAAGATTGCCCTTGGCATAGACGGTTTCGACTTCATAGCGGGCTTTATCGATGTAGAGATCTGTACCTAATCCCCATCCACGACTGCCATTGTCGGTGATCAGGCCAGCTGCACCGAAAACCGAAGGTTCGATTTTCTTGTCTTTCGCGGGAATCGGAGTAATGTAGCCCAGAACCGGGATGACGCCCGCGCCGAGCGCGGGGCTCACCATTGGCAGAGGCGCGGCGACGATTGATCCGTTCGGGTCCAGTCGCCGTCGGTGCTTCTTATCATCCTTGGTGTCACCTGTGTCGTTTGACGGATTCGATGGCACGGTTTGAGGGGAATCTTTCGAATCCTGCGCGGTCGCTGCCGCCGCTGGGTCACCTTGCCCGGAAATGCCATCAGCGGCTTCCTGCCCGTAGCAGAGGAGTTCTCCTCCAGCACACAAGCAGCACAGGAACAAAATCAAGGCCGAAGATTTGCTCTGGGCTTTGACAAAATTCACAGCGGCCTCCGCACAGGCCAGGTGTCGTTGAGAAAAGCTCAAGGTATAGATAGAAGTCGTTCACCCTCTACCCAGCGACTCTAGTTACACCGCCCTTCCGCTAAAGAGCTCACAACAGTGAACATCGCACTTAGAAGTGATGGGAACAACTGTCACTTGCGACAGCCGTAGCGAACCATCGGAGCGGTGTTCTCTTTAGAATAAATTCAGACGAAGGCATTCGCACAGAACAGAGCTTTGGGTTTGAAGGCGTCTGCAATTACTCTTCCCATGACAGGTCCTTAACGATGCGGTTTTCATCCAAACTCTTCGTGTGTGGGCTGGCGGTGTGGCTGTCGGGGCGGGTGTTCGCGCAGGATCTGTCTCCGCGGGCGTACGTCATCACTCCACTGCATTCGAATGCAGTGGTGCTGACGTGGTCGTATTTCAACGGTGGACTCGATATTAACGGGGCTATCCCGATTACGGGCGTGACAGCGACAGGAATATTCAGTGTTCCGAGCCTCAGCTATTACCATGCGTTTGGTATTTATGGACACTCGGCCAACGTAACGGTCACCCTGCCTTACGGCGTGGGAAACTTTGAGGTAGAGGCAGGGGAACTGCACGCATCGGTGTATCGTTCGGGGTTGCAGGATCTTGTCACTCGCTTCTCGGTGAATTTGATAGGAGGACCCGCGCTCCCATTGCGGGAGTTTGTGAAGTGGAGACAAAAAGTGCTTCTCGGCACGAGCCTCAAGGTGGTTGCGCCGACGGGGCAGTACTCTCCTCAAAAGCTCATCAACTGGGGCATCAACCGATGGGCGTTCAAGCCGGAGCTGGGTTATTCGCAGCGCTGGGGGAACTGGCTACTCGATGCTTACGCGGGCGCGTGGTTCTATACAGCCAACCCGGCTTACTTCGCCAGGCCGTTGCCCAGAAGCCAAACTGAGGAGCCGATCGGATCGTTTGAAAGCCATCTCAGCCGGAACTTCGGGCCGGGCACCTGGGCATCGATAGACGGCAATTTCTGGTGGGGCGGGATAACGAGCCTGAACGGCATACGAAACCCTGAGACCAAACAGACGAGCTCTCGAATCGGAGCCACCTTTGCGTGGCGGTTTGCCAAGCACCAGTCATTGAAGATCAGCTACAGCGACGGCACATACGTGCGGTTTGGCGGCAATTATCACAGCGTGCAGGCAGGCTGGCAGTATTCGTGGATTGGGCGGCCGGGACGGGAGAGGCTGGAAGATAGGCAGCGTTAGCCTCCGGCGCGGGTCGATGAGGCGGAAGGAGCGTCCTTCACACAGCAAAAGCCGAGATGGTTGGTTCCGGTGCTGATTTCTCCCTTGCCGCGGGTGCCAACGATATAGCGTGAGCAATGCGCGGACCAATCGGGGATATTGCTGAAGAAGTCTTGCCGGGCACTGTCGCTTTTGCCAGCGGCAGTTCGCGATCTCATTGGATAGGTTGATGGCATCTCGAATGTTCCAGAATTAGAATCGAGGAGCCCAGCTACGGCGTTGCTGCACATCCTGCAAGCAGTGATCCTTCTGCTGATCGTTCCTGCGGGAAGAGGTGGAGGAGAATATGGAACCGCTATCAACTGCGCTGAAGAAGGCTCTAGTGTGTGTGTTGAGTTGCGCTCTGGTCTTTGCCACGGCGCCCGAGGGCGGTGCGTGGTCGCAGACGGCGCAGCCTGAGATTCCATCAAATGTGGGCACCTCGCCGGAGCAACAGACCTCTTCCTATACGGGACAAGGCGCACCCCTGACCACACAAGAGATAGATAATCTGGTTTCTCCTATCGCGCTTTATCCTGACGCGCTGGTGGCGCAAATTCTCAGTGCGGCCACATTTCCGGACCAGATTGCCGTTGCCAACTACTGGGTTCAGCAGCACAAAGACCTGACGGGTAGTGTCCTGATGCAACAGGTGAATACGCAGTCGTGGGATCCAAGCGTAAAGGCTCTGACGCAGTTTCCGACTGAGCTGAACAATTTGGCGCAGAACCTGTCCTGGACGTCGCAACTGGGAGAGGCCTACCACAACCAGGCATCGGATGTGATGGCCGCTGTTCAGGCTCTTCGCAAGCAGGCCCAGACTGCGGGAAACCTGAAGACCACGCCGCAGCAGACCGTCACCACGAAGACGCAGAACGGGACGCAGGTGATCGTCATTCAGCCTTCAAATCCTCAGGTGGTGTATATCCCGAGCTATAACCCCATCGTCGTTTACGGAACTCCCTACACGGCGCCTGGGTACAGCACCGGCGACCTGGTGGCGACGGGCCTGCTGTCGTTCGGAGCGGGGATCGCTGTGGGAGCGGCAATCAGTGGAGGCGGCTGCTGCGGATGGGGATATAGTAGCTGGAACTGCAACTGGTATGGCGGCGGGGTTTACTACAATGGCGGCGCCTATTACGGAAATGCTGCCTGGCATGGCGGGTACTATGGCACCAGCGGCTCAGTCTACGGACCATACGGCAGCGCGCACTATGGCCAGGGCTACAACCCGGCGACCGGGACGTACGCGCGCGGGGGCTCTACTTCAACACCCTACGGAAACAGAGCAGCTGGCCAGGCATACAACCCTTACACGGGAGCTTATGGAGCAACGCGTCAAGCCTCGAATGCTCACGGGAGTGCCGGAGCCTCGACGTTTTCGAAAAACGGCCAGACGGTCGACACACAGCATTATTCGAATGCCAATGGAAGTGTCGGAACCGCCGAAAGCTCAAACGGCAATAGGTATGCGGCGGCGAACGGCACCGCTTACAAGAACACAGGCAGCGGTTGGGAGAAGAACAGCGGCTCAGGCTGGAGTGATGTTCAAAAACCCAGCGGTTTTAGTTCTGGCGACGCGCACGGCTGGGGAAGCAGCAACGATCTCAGCAGTCATAGCGGCGGATCATCGGCGTTCAGCGGCTGGGGCGACCATTCCGGAACTGGTGGAGGTGGTTGGGGCTCACGCTTCTCGAGCTCGCGCGGCTGGGCCAGTCGCGGCGGTGGAGGCGGTTGGGGTGGCGGCCGCTTCGGCGGTGGAGGCTTCGGTGGAGGAGGTTTCCGGGGCGGCGGATTCCGTCGCTGAGCAGGAAAGGAAATGGAAACCTTTGGAGGTTCGAAATGTTCGATTTCTTGGGGAGTCGCGCAAATACTCTTGGATGGCGCCAGCTACTTATAATTGGGATCGCCGTGGTGCTGGCGATCGCTGCATGCAACAAGGAGAGGTCTGCGACGGGAACGACCGGACCACAAACTTTTGCTTCGCCCGAGGACGCCGGCAAGGCCCTGGCAAGCGCTGCGAATTCGCAAAATAAAAACGAACTCCCGCGAATCTTCGGTCCTGGATCATCGGATATCGTTTCGAGCGGTGATACCGCTGATGACAAGGCTTCCCTTAGTGGATTCGCCAAGGCATACCAGACGATGAACCGCTGGCGCAAGTTGAGCGACGGCAGCGAGGTGCTGATCGTCGGCGCAGACAACCAGGCATTCCCGGTTCCGCTCAAGAAGAACGCCGCGGGCCAGTGGTATTTCGATACTGCAGCGGGAAAGGATGAGATCCTGTCGCGCCGCATAGGGCGTGACGAGATCACAGCCATCAGCGTTTGCGCGGCTGTCGTTGATGCCCAGCATCAGTACTTCGCACAACGTCACAATGGCGTGAACCAGTACGCGCAGAAGTTCATCAGCGATCCCGGGCAGCAGAACGGACTGTACTGGCCGGCGGCGCAGGGGCTGCCGAGGAGTCCACTGGGGCCGCTTGTCGCGTACGCCACGTCTGAGGGATACAAGGTTCAGCCCAGCCAGCATCAGCCATTCTATGGCTATTACTTCGCGATGTTAGACAAGCAGGGCCCGGGCACGATGGGCGGCGCAAAGGACTACGTCACTGATGGAAAGATGACACGAGGATTTGCGGTCATCGCCTATCCTGCGCAGTACGGCGATTCCGGCGTGATGACTTTCATGGTCGATCAAAATGGGCAGCTGCTGCAAAAGGACTTGGGTAAGGCCACTGACCAAGTTGCCTTGGCAATGACGGAATTCAATCCCGACAAGACCTGGACAGTTGTGGAGTGATTCAGCTTCACTGTATGACCCGGCATCGGCGAGTGTCGGGAAGGAACAAACGCAAATCCGAACCACCGCAAACGTCACCCAAACCTCGCCCGAGTTCCCAGTTCAGACTATCTCGTGGAAATAATGCAGCCGCGCCGCCTTTCGATCGAATGTCAATGTGTGGGAGCAGCCTGCCCAGGCATTTAGGGCTCCGATCAAGGCATCTTCAAACTCTCCGGTGCCACGCTTAATCGCAAAAACAGCCTCGAAGACCTGCTGCTCGTTCTGGATTTCCAGGGAGTCTGCGGTAAGAAGCCTTTCGAGGTGAGAGGCGACTTGGGAGGGAGTTTGCTTCAAGAGACTACGCAAGACCCAAACAATTTCGAGCACTGTAACCAGACTAATGAACCCGGGGGCTTGTTCACTCAGCTGTTGATCGAAGATTTTGTTGGCTTGACGCGTTTGTTTCGGGTCGTCCTGGAGCAAATAGCGGAGGATGACGTTGGTATCGAGCCCAATCATCGGCGGATGCGCTCTCTCGCACCAGCCTCGACTGCGATGTTCATCTCCTCAATGGAGAAAGGCCGCTTGGGTTTGGGCACGCTGCCTTTGAGCTTCGATGTCCGAATCTTTGGAAGAATGACGACTGTTCCATCAGGCTGAAAGAAGAACTTGAACCGATCTCCTGGTTTCAGGTTTAAGTATTCCCGCACTGATTTGGGAATAGTCGCTTGGTTTTTGCTGCTAAGAGTGGCTTCCATGGGGAACGCCTCCTGCTTTACATTTTACTAAAAGTAAAGCGTTCCCCTTGAACGGATTTGTCACTGTGATCGGCATGGACTCTTTACCCTATCAGTCCTGATCCTGAACTTCGCAATGAAACCCTATTCGGTCTTAAGGTTGATCCCTAATTGCTGACACTTCTTGTAAAGATGGCTCCGTTCCAGTCCCAGAGCCTTTGCTGTGTTGGTAATGTGCCGATGGTTCCGTTCCAACTCAGCGAGCACCGTTGCACGTTCGAAATCCATCACCCGCCCGGTCAACGGACCTACAGCATTCCCGGCAAAATCGGCGACTTGCATCGCCTTGGCATCCGGAAGCGCCTGTTCCACTGCGGCATGGTCGACGATCTCTTCCGCTAGTAGCAGCAATCGCTCTACCACATTTCTCAGTTCACGGATGTTCCCGGGCCAGGGATACGCCTGGAGTGCCGCGATTGCCTCAGATGTGAAGGGAACAATCTTCCATCCATTTTGCGCGCACACTTGTCGCGCAAAGTGTTCTACTAATGCCGGAAGATCTTCCTTTCGTTGGCGCATAGGCGGAAGCTGGATGGGGAACACGACCACACGATGATACAAATCCTGGCGGAACGTACCTGCTCGTACCAAATCCTCCAGGTTCCTGTGTGTGGCCACCACCACGCGAACATCCACGCGGATTGCTTTCTCCCCGCCAATCCGCTCCACTTCCGATTCTTCCAGAACGCGCAGCAACTTCGCCTGCATTGCTGCCGGCATATCACCAATCTCATCTAAGAAGAGTGTCCCGCGGTGCGCCTGTTCGAACCTCCCAATATGCCGCTGCGCCGCACCTGTAAAAGATCCTTTCTCGTGTCCAAACAATTCTGACTCGATCAACTCAGCGGGAACCGCAGCGCAGTTCAATGTCACAAACGCGCCGCCTGCGCGCGGGCTCTTCTCATGGACGGTGCGCGCCACCAATTCCTTTCCTGTTCCTGTTTCTCCGTAGATGCACACACGCGTCTCGCTGGCGGCCACGCGTTCGATCTGTGCCATCACACGCCGCATCGTTTGGCTCGTCCAAATCATCTCGTGTTTCCCAATACGGCGCCGTAAGTCATTGTTTTCGGTTTCCAAACGCTTTAGCTTTAGCGCATTTTCTACGGTCAACAGCAGCTTATCGGTCGACAGCGGTTTCTCCAGAAAATCCAGAGCGCCCAGCCGTGTCGCCTTCACTGCCATTTCGATGTGCGCTTGTCCTGACATCATCACCACCGGAGCTGTAACGCCGTTGGCCTTCAGGTCTTCAAGCAACGCAAGTCCGTCGCGCCTCGGCATCACCACGTCCGACAAAATCAGATCGAAGGGTCGTGCCAAAGCCAGTTCTAGCGCGCGCGACGCACTGTCGCATACGATTGCCTCGTACCCTGCAAGTCGAAACGCCCGCGCCAGCATTGCCAGCGTGTTCACCTCGTCATCCACAATGAGGATGTCAGCCTTGTTGCTCATGCACTCGCCTCGATTGAGCCAGCAAGATCAATCACAAAGGTTGCTCCATTGCCTGGCGTACTTTCGACCGATATGGTCCCGCGATGGTCCGCCACAACTGACTGCACAATCGCCAGGCCCAGTCCTGTTCCGTATTCTTTCGTCGTGTAGTAGGGCGTGAACAGCCGCTCGCACTCTTCAGGGGTAAGCCCTTTGCCGGTATCGGAAACCCTAATCCGCACTACTCTGTCTTTGCGTCCTGCCGATACACTCAATGTTCCGCCCTCCGGCATCGCGTCAATCGCATTCAAGATGAGATTCGACAGCGCGCGATGCAGTAGCTCGGTATCTGCAGAGATCATCAGCGGCTCTTCGGCAATCTCCGTCCGCTGTGCAATCGGGTGCTGCCGCCCCTTGAGCGCTGGCTCGTAGAGCGTCAGTACGCGCCGGATCACGTCCCGTGCATCGATCTCTGCTTCTTGAGGTTTGGCCATCTTCGAGAAGTCACTGAAGCGACCAATAATTGTCTTCAGGTTCGTAATCTCCGCCTTCAGCGTGTCTGTGCTTTCCACGAATACCTCGTCAAATTCGGTCGCGGAGAGCTGCCTGGCCCGCACCATATTCTCTACCGTCAGCTGCAGCGGAAAGAGCGGGTTCTTCAGCTCATGCGCCAGTCGGCGTGCCAGTTCGCGCCACGCCGCCACACGCTCGCTCTGCACCAGACGTTCGCGCTGTTCCACTAGCTGCGATGTCATCCGGTTGAAGCTCTTGGCAAGCTCACCCACCTCATCATGCGTGTCTATGTGCACATGTGTGTCCCAGCGGCCGTCGGCCACTTCGCTTGCAGCCTGGGCAAGCTGCTCAATCGGCCGCGATACCCGAGCCGCAATCCACAAACTCGCCGCGATCGCGAACAGAATTCCAGCCCCGGCCACTCCATATGTAACGGCGCGGATGTGTTGCTGCACTTCCACCATGCCGCGGCGCGAATTCGCAACCAACAGCACCGCCATCACGCTGCCATCTTCTGCTTTCAGAGGAATCCCGGTTGCGTTAACGCTGTCTTTCCGCCTTGTCGTCAGAAACACGACGCCGTTGGCATCGTTTTCTGTCGTTCGCGCTGCATCGATTATGGCCTGATATTTCGCTGCTTCAGGAACGTCAGCGTGCGCGCCCGTCAGGTTGCGAGCGTCGAACGCACTCCCTGCATTTTGGTACAAGTACACCTGCATGCCTGCAGGCGCTGGCAGATCAGCAAGAAGACTCCGGTCTAGTTTGGTTCCTCCAACAACATGAATAGAAGACCCGTCTTCTTGAATACTGCGAGCTGCAAAGAGGCCGGTCTGTGATGAGCCATCCGGCAGGTCTTCCTGCTTAAGAAACGGAGGCCTCCCAGCCGCTGCAATGGCAGGCTCTTTGTATCCGAAGCGCGCCGGCCACTGCGCTGACGAAATGATGGCTCTATCCGGACCCACGATTTCAAGAAAATCCAGCCGGTACTCCTGTGCCAGAGTCGCCGCCTCTGTCAGATACGGCGCAGGATCTCCACCTTGCGTCAGCTCAAAAGCCATGCGCGTCAATCGGTCGCTCGCTGCCATGCGATCGAGCGCCGCGGCCACATCATCGGCACGATGTTGAAATTCGCGGTGGAACTGGCTGACGAATGTCGCTGTCTGTTCCTGGTCCAACCGATCGAAGACATGGCGCACACGCACTGAAACCGTCCATCCCACTGCCGCTACTGCCACTACTACTGTCAGCGAAAACATCAATAGCAGCTTTTGTCGCAGGCTCACTTCACATCCTCTAACGCTGCATCGGAGATCAGCGGGCTCCCGTCAGCCGCCAGCCGCAGATCGCGTACCCGTTCGCCAACCGCATACGCTCGTGGCATCCAAAGCAATGGAACTACCGTATAGGTTCCGAGAAAATCCTTCTCTGCGCGATAGAGCGATGCCGCATCTGTGCCGTTCAGGGTCACCCTTTGTCCGGAAGTCTCCAGCATCTCGTCTAATGCCGCCGGCGAATTGTTGGCCTCCAGGTGCAATCGCCGCAACACAATGTCTGGCTGTGTTCTTGCGCTACCGGATACCACCTGAACCCGGAATCCCGCTTCGCGCAGATTCAATGCAATACGCTCGGCAGTCAGCTGCATCTCCGCGTTGCCATCCTCAACGGTCAGCATCAGGGGCGGAGGCGTCGCACCTCGCAGCTCCTGAGCCCGATTCAGATTGCGTTCTGTCGAGAAGAGAAATGAATATCCGCTCAGCGCATCGGGCAGCACGCTTGCCGTGACTTCACCCTGCTTCTGAAAGATCACGTTGTAGAGGGCGCTGCGGTCCACTGCCAGAGCAATCGCCTGCCTAAGCTGTGGGTTTGCCAGAGAGCCCGTGCTTGCGATCTCGAGTAACAGGAGATTCACTGGACTCGAGGCCAGCACAGTCAGGTGCTGCTGCTGCGCTTGGCGCAGCATTTCCGGCGGAACCTCCGCGACATCTGTGCGGCCAATGCTCAGATCAAGCCATTGGTCACGAACGCTGCGCTTCGGCCGCACCTCGACCGTATCCGCAAATGGCCTTCCGCTCCAGTAGTCGTCATTTGCCGTGAACACCATTACACCGTTGGGAAATCCAGCGATGCGAAATGCGCCGGTCCCCTCTAACGAGCCCTGGGCATTCACGTGTGAGATCAGAAACTTTGCCTGCGCCAGTTGTGCCGGCAAATCCGGCATCGGTGAATCGTTGGTGAACACCAGCGAGGGTCCTACTGCGTGCACCTTTGTCCATGGACATCCGTTCCGACAGGATTGAGTGAGCGCTGCTACCACTGCATCCGCTGTCAGCGGTGTGCCATCGTGGAATTGCACGTTGGCACGAATCCAGAACTGCCAGCGATGATCGCCGTTCTGCGACTCCCATCGCACTGCCAGCGCTGGCCTTACTGCGGCCGTACTGCCCAATTGCGTCAACCCATCCATGGTCAGCCGCCGTGCGATTCCATCGACACCTTGCCATGGATCACCCTGAACATCGATGCGCAGTGTTCCACCATAGTGCGGACGCGTCCTCGCGCTCGCCGCAAGTGCGCACCACAATAGGATTCCGCTAATCGCAAAACGCTGAAACACTGTACACCTCATAGGACCCAGACTGTAGCTGCCCTGTTGTTGCTGTTTGAACTATCACCATTGCACTCGTACCATCAGTCGATGGCCACATCGCCATTACTTGGCCCCCCAGAGCCAGCGGCGCGCTCACAGGCTCTGCCTCGCGTCCCGGAATCTCATACGCGCGGACGCCATCGGTTGGCGCTGTACCTGATCCAGATACCAGCACCTGCACGCCCGAACCACAGGCTGAGCGAATCGCCGCCAGATCACTGCCCCAGTCCCGCACTCCGGCAATCGGCTTCATCGTGTTGTTCTCGATCATCACAACCCCGCCATCGATTCCGTTAAGGAGCATGGCAGTACCATTCGGGCGGGGAATGGTTGCTGAACCATAAAAAGGCCGCGGTTGCACGCCGAACCCGGGCGCCAGCACTCCTGTAAAGTAGTTCCGCGTCACGTTGTAGAACGCTCTCTGCTGCGTCATGTTTAGCGTTTCGGCCGGCTCTGAGAGCGGCCACGGATCATCGCTATCGACACACGAAACCGTCAACGAATCACCGCCCTCGGTACCTGTGCAACGTACGCCGGGCAGAAATGCATCGAAAGGATGCCCTTGCCCGGGGAGCAGACGCCCGCGCATGTCCCGCGGAAACGGCCCGTTGTGCGTAATCGCAAACCCCTGCTCCTTCGTCCAAGCCCCCGCTGACATCACATAAGAGACGATGCGCTCTGGCTCCAGGATCAGCATCCTGCGCGTTGCACCTGGATGCACGATCATCGCGTCCAGCATCGGCTCCTTTTGCTGCCATAGCAGCGTCTTACGTAGCGTGATTTCGGATCCTGTCTGCTTTTCCGGTGTCATGCCCAGGGATACGGGGAGCATCGCCACGCGCACTTCCGTGCCTTCCTGCACCTCAGCTATCCACAATCCCCCCGATGTATTTTCTGAAAGTGTCACGCGAATGATAGTCGCATTGTCCGCACTCCCAACAAGCACGCCGTACTCGCGCAGATCGCGCTCCAGCAGCCTACGTATAACACGCAGCTCTTCCGCACTTAAAGATGACACATTTCGGATCGCGAGTTTCGCCGGACCTGGCCCGGCGATCGCCGCAATCTGCTTTGCCAGTTCTGCAACCGGTTGTTCCCGTTCCACTGCTTCTGCAAGTGACAGCGCTGCTCCCATCCACACCACGGTCAACATCAGTGTCAGAACTTGTCTGCAGAGGATCATCTGTTTTGGCGGATTATACCTTGTGCTCTGCATGGCGACTGCTCCTCCGAAAATGCGGGGGAATCCACCGTCGCAGCGTTAATTGCCACGAAGATGAATTCCCGCAATTCGGCCTTCAGTGTGACTGGCCCGATATAGATGGAGCATCATTCTGATCCATTTCCTGCTTCATCGCCGTCCCCGCCATGCCACGAAACACGTCATTCGCGAAAAAGAACTTGCCGTCCGACGGAACCATTACTACCTGGATTTTGTCTGATAGCCGCTCAGCGATGATCTTGTTGATCAGGAGCGGTGATTGATTCAGCAGCGTCGCCTCGCTCTGCATCCGCTCCGCATCTGCCGCGGCCGTTATCCGAATCCGGGTTGCCTCGGCATCTGTCAGTAGATTTCTTCGCTGCAGCTCCGCTTTGCTGTCAATCACCTTGGCCTGTGCTTCGGCGTCGGCGTTTTGGATCGTTGCCTCCTTGCGCGCCTCCGCCTCCAACTTCGACTGCTCAATCTGCTTCTGCTTCAAGGGAAGCGTGTACTGCATTGCATCCGACTCGCCTTTCGCTTCGACCACCTTTGCTTTCGCCACGCCTTCGGCCTCCTTTACCTTCTGCGCGGCGTCTGCCTCGGCCTGCAGTTCGGCGATCCGCACCTGCTTCTGCTGAATATCCGTCTGCACATTCAGCTGATCGTCTTCCTGCTCCTTCAACATCAGATTCTGCAATCCCTGCGCATACTCCGGAGGAAGCTGAATATCGCGCAGCATCACCTCTTCCACAATGATCCCGTCGGCAGCCAGCTTCTTCGTAATAGTTCCCGACGCCCGTTCACGTACCTCTTCGCGTTTCGCGCTGAAGATTTCGCGCACCGTGTAGTTCGGAGCAAGTTCTCTCCACGCGCTCGCAACAACCGGCGGAACAATCTCCTGGTCTACCGGCTGCGGCAGGTGCGACTGAATGTAATCCAGCCGTTTCGGATCGAGCCGGTACCGTACCGTCACACCCAGTCCCATGCTCAATCCTTCCTTCGACTGCACATCCATGCCCCCCTTTTTGACAGCTGCTGGCTGTGATGAACTATCCAGCGACGGCCCCGTCGTGAACAGCTTGTCCCGCAGATCGAAGGTCTGCACGTCTTCTGTCAGCGGGGTGACGAAGTGCACACCTGAGTACAGCGTCCCTGGGAGCGTGCCGCGTGTCTGGCTCACGCGCACACCGCCCATTCCGCTGGGAACAATGACAATGCTTTCTGCGATCAACAACGGCACGCACGCCACCATTGCCATTGCCACTGGCCCGCGCCAGCGAATACCCTCGGGTTTTGTCAGACCCTCCACACCCCGCGCCAGCCGGCGATGATATGTGATCATCATCCACAGGTTATACAGCGTGATACAGACTGCGGCAGCCACCAACAGCGCTCCCGCGACGACGAGCAGGTACTTCAACGCAAGCATGGGCGTTCTCCTTGTGAGTTCCGCTCCTTTTCCTGGGTTTCCGGTCGTCGAGCGAAGAACAACCGGACCAGTCCACCGAACACCAACTCTTCCAACAGGAGCCCGCATGACACGCTCAGCAGCAAAGCTCCGATCACACTCAGCACTTCGGCAAACATTTCCATCGCAGACCTCCCTCACTGTCCGAGCGGAACAACTGCCGCATTCGTCGCAGTAGCCGTTTGTGTCCCTTCGGTCAATGCCAAAGCGTTGTCCCGAATGGCTGTTTGCGCTGCGACTGGCAATGGAGCTTTTGCTCCTGTGTTACCGAAGAGCTCTGCAGTCCGTGCATCGGGCACGCTGATCATCTTGACTTCATCCCCTGTTCTCATCACGTTCAAACAACTCCTCCAGATCGCACTTACTCATGCGAACGCAGCCATGCGATGCCGCTTTGCCAATCGACTTCGGAGCGTTCGTTCCATGAATTCCGTAGCCCCTTACACTCAGCCCCATCCACCGCGCCCCTACTGGATTACCCGGCCCCGGGACCACTACTTTGCCGGCATGCGAATATGTGGATTGCTTGCGCGGCTCACGATTTGTGAACGTTCCCGTCGGGCTGCACGCCGTGGCCCGTTCTTAGGCCATTGAAAATAAACATGTTGCGTGGAGATAGAAGAGAACCGGCTGTATCAATTAGCACACACGGTGTCGGCGGCGACACGGCCACAGACAACGTCAAAAGTCCAAAGCAATTGCAAGACGAGAGTGAATCGACTTGGTAAGGCCGAAATCATTCAGCTGACCTCGGACCAGACAGTGATCCGACGCCGAGGGAGAGGACGTAGCTGTGGTCCAGTGAAGTACTAGATGGGCTAGGTCCAGATCGGTGGGCGCGAAGCGCTCATTGGCCAGCCGTGAGTTTGCGCTCGGGATTGAAGCTCTGGAAAGATTTATCCGCCGTGAGCCTTTGCCCCGCGTGCACGAATGTGTATTCGGCGTACTCGCTCTTGAGAGCGAGCCGGTCGATCCTCGCCTGTAAACTCAGAAGAAATCTCAGACTGAATCGCGGATCAGGCGCAGAATCCCCCGAGGCACGTAATTACTACTCGTACACTTTCCCTCAACGTAACTGACCATATTCCTCACGACAATGCCAAGCTCATGGATCATTGCCGATTGCCCATTCTGCGGCCAGCGGCGCCGATATCCGCCGACAGACATATTTCAAGGGCCCATCGCATGACGTTCTCGCGAAGCTGCGACGCACAAGGAGGTGAACGGTGGGCGAGATGAAGCGAGCGATTGCCCGCGAAGAACATGAGAGAAGAAGTCAGGAGCGATTCACGAGCACGGTGGCGATCGCGGCGGCTATCATCGCAGCGGTTCGGCGGCGCGAGACGATAGTAGCTCGCCGTCTCCACGGGTCTCTGCAGCTGTCGCGGATAGCGTCAGTTTGGCGCGCAAGATTTTGCGGCGAGTGATCGGAAGATGAACGTCTCCGCCAAACATACATTTGGTCAGCATGGACATTCGCTAAAAAGCCCTATATATTGGACCATATTGCCGATACGGATTAATGCATGGAGCCTTAGATGAGGTCGAATGTATCAGATGTCCTGCCATCCGCCGTCAAGCGGTCCCTGGCAGAGTTCGGCCGCGATCTTGCGACCGCGCGGCGGAAACGTGGACTTACGGTTCTTGCCGTCGCCGAACGCATGGGCGTTGCCAAGAATACTTATGTGCGCGCAGAGAAGGGCGATTCTAAGGTTGGCCTTGGCGTTTATGCGATGGCGCTTTTTGTCTTAGGCTTCGGAAGCCCACTTGGCACCCTTATCGACGTAAGCCGCGACGATACCGGCCTTCTGCTCGATGAAGAACGTCTTCCCAAACGTGTGCGCATGAAAAAAGTACGGGGGCCGCAGTCATGAAGCGGATCATCGACGCTCTGGTGGGGGACGGACTGCAGGTCGGTACGCTGCGCTACGACCTGCAAGGGCGACGGGAAAGCGCCGCTTTCGAGTACGGTGCGGGCTGGCTCGGCGAACCCGTGCATTTCGCTCTGGGGCCCACGCTTCCGCTCCAGGTGGGCCCACAGTTTCATCGCAAATCGAAAGACGGTTCTATCTTCCATGCGGCGATTGCCGACACCGAGCCTGACGGTTGGGCAAGGCGTGTCATCATGCGCGATCACATCAAACGCAGACAAGAATTGCGCCGTGAAAGAAAAGAAGAGGCGCAGCCGCTCAACGCGCTGGATTATTTGCTGGCTGTGGATGATTTCAGCCGTGTCGGCGCGCTCCGTTTTCGCGACGAAAACGGCGTGTTCCAACGCGCAGAGGAGGAAGGACGTCGGACAGCCCTGCCGCTCATCGAGCTTGGACATTTGCTGAGCGCGTCGCGCGCTGTCGAGGCTAATAAGGAGACGGCAGCGGACCTTGCCTACTTGCGCGGTCGAGGCACGTCGCTAGGCGGCATGCGCCCGAAATGCACGGTCATTGACGATGACGGAGCGCTTAGCATCGGCAAGTTTCCCAGCATCGCGGACGAGCGCGCGGTTACAAAGGGAGAAGTGCTCGCTCTTACGCTTGCCAGAAAGGCCGGAATCAATGCTGCCGCGGCGCGTATCGTCCAGAGCGAAGATTTACCGGTTGCACTGATCCGCCGCTTCGACCGGCGAGGCAACGGACATCGCGTAATGTATGTCTCCGCCGCGACGATGCTGGGTGTCGAGGTGACGGAACCCGAGGAGCATACCTACACCGAGATCGTGGACGCAATCCGCGTACACGGGGCCGACGCACAAGCCGATATCGAAGAATTGTGGCGGCGTATCGCCTTCACGATTCTGATTACGAATGTTGACGACCACCTGCGCAATCACGGCTTCCTGCATGAAGATCGGGAATTCTGGCGGCTGTCGCCTGCCTTCGACATCAATCCGTCGCCCGAGCGCGTGCGCGAATTGAAGACGTGGATATCCGAGGACGCTGGTCCCGACATGACCATCGACGCTCTCATGTCTGTGATTCCTTATTTCCGCATCAAGAATGTGCGTGCCAGGGAGATATTGAGCGAAGTTGCGCATTCCGTGGAGAGTTGGCGTACGACAGGACAAAATATTGGCATGAGCGACGAAGAGCTTGAGCCTTTTGTAGACGCCTTCGAACACCCCGAACGCAGCGCCGCGAAGAAGCTTATCTGAAGATTAGAGCCGTTAATTCCCGGTTGCGAGATTTTTCAGACGCGTCTGAAAAGTGCGGCGGAGGAGCCATATCGAGGAGAGGCTTTCCCGACATGCGGAGATTGCCCTCGCTATTCTCCGCGTGCGTTGCGGAGAATCACTTGCGACGTAGCTTACTGATATGGTTGGCTGAAGCAGGTGAACGCGTCGGAGTGCCTTTCCGAGTCCGTTCGCGAATTCGCTTGAAGTCAACGAGTGGCGCCCACTTCCACGTTTGATCCAGAGTAGCGAGATCCCTGAATACTGAATGTTCGCTGACCCAAATGACATTCTCGGGGTGTCGTCTGCGCCATCCTCGCTGAAGTCAGGAAGGCTCGAAAAACTCTCGCACTCACATATCATCCGGACCAATTTCATGACCTGGATACCCTCCACCGTGAGATAGCCAAACGGCGAATGCAAGAGGCAAATGAAGCGATTGAGAGAGTGAAGAAGAAGTAGGTCTCCGTTGTCCACGTACTTTTTGCTTGATTCTCACCAGACTAATGGTTGTGACTCGCCAAATTGTCATCTGAACGCAAAAGGAACCGGCGTTTGCGCTCAGATGACAATTTGGCGAGCAAGAACACAAGGTCACGAGATTTCTACGAACGGTTCTGCGGTTTCGGGGACGACACGCCGCGCTCTCTCCGGGAGTCAGCATCCTGTCCGCGCCGCCTGAAGGCAGAAGAAAGCTGCTGCCCCAGAGCTTACCCCGAAAGCAAATTTATTACTCCTGCCGCAGCCGCGCAATGAGCGGTGAAGTAATTTCCTGTGCCTGAGTGACCGGGGAGTGCGTCCAGTCACTCTCGGGCCTTTACTTCGGGGTCATTGAGTCTTGGCCCGTTTGTGCTTCTCAATTGCCTCATCGAACTTAGCCAAGAGGTGAGTCGCTTGCTCTTCGACCCTATCTGCGCCTGTGGTTATTACCTCAAGACCAATGAAATCAGAACAGCTAGGAGTTTTGTAAACAAAAGCCACCGCGCCCACTGAGATACGCGGTGCTTCGGGAGTTATCTCCGACGTGACGAGTATCCTGTACACGCCAGCAGCCAACCCGGCCTCGTAGCGTGGACTCTGCGCCAGCTTGTTACGGAGCGCCGTACAAAGGTGGGTGCCGACCGCATCGCCTTCGTGGGGCTGACAGGCGATGTTAGCGGGCGTCTTCACCTGCGCGTGGGCAACTGGCAAGAGGATGAAAAGGCACGTCGCCGCGAAGGGCATCTTGAAGTGTTTCATGGGGTGGTTAATCGTTCCTCTCATTAGTCTGTTTTCAGGTGGTCGCGAACCTTTCCTTTGCTAAAACGCCGACACGAAAACTTATCCGAAAGTAAATTTAATTACTCCTGCCGCAGCCGTCACCATGAACGGTTATCCTTCTCAGCACTCTTTCGCTTGCTTGTGCTGCCATAACCTATGGCAATGTTTCGACGGTTCTCACGCCGCACCTGAATGGCAGCGAATATGACAGCAGCGACGATTAGGGCTCCGAGTATGGCAACCAGTACGACAGTCCACGATTCAAGGATAATGACTTCGACCATGGTCACAGGTTCGACTTCGCGGGTCTGCAGGATGCCGATGATACACCCTCGGCCGATGGGGGCAACAGGCAAGGGAATCACACGAAAAGGTGAGTTGTCGCTCGCCAAAATAGCGATCTGCGTTCAAATCAAGCAGATGAAGGTGCATTCGACGTGGCTTGAGTCCAGGTAGCATCGGTGTCATGTTGTGTTTATTGAGGCTTCTGCCTGTTCCGGTTATCCGATTCTTTTGTTCTCGCCGCGATCTCCTCTTGGAGAATTTCGCTCTCCGCCAACAGCTTGCTGTCTTGAAAACGGAGACATTCCCATCCTCACCTTGCCGTCACCGACAGACTTTTCTGGGTGATATTGCGGCGGTTCTGGTCCCGGTGGGAGGAGGTATTGATTCTCGTCCAGCCGGAGACCGTTGTGCGATGGCACCGCGCCGGCTTCAGGCTGTATTGGACCTGGCTCTCCTGGCATCGCGTTCGCGCAGGCAGGAAGGGCGTCAGCGTTGAACTCCGCGAACTCATCTTCCGCATGGTTGCGGACAATCCAACGTGAGGCTCGCCACCGAGCTGGTTGGCTTCGACCTCTTCACGGTTCACTCCGGCGGACGACTGATCGTCGCGGCGATACGTAACCTGCTTATCAATGAACAATTGCGCCTTGCCGCTTCTTCTCGCATGTAGAAGATAATGAGCGATCTCGTGAGAAATCGTGAACCGCTGCCGGACGCGGGCATTTCTCAGGATTGACATCGTGGCTCTCTTACTTTCGTAGGCCCGTGAGCTCGTGTAGCCTCACGTCAGGGATGCTTCTGCGTAACCTCGATCTCGACATTCTACGGACCCTCATCACGGCCCATGATCTAGGCGGCTTCGCGCAGGCGGCAGACCGTCTGGGGCGGACACCAGCCGCGATCAGTCTGCAGATGAAGCGCCTACAAGAGGAACTAGAAATACCGCTCTTTCGCAAGCACGGCCGGGTTTTGAAGCTGACAGAAGCCGGACAGACCGCCCTCGGATACGCTCGGCGCATGCTTGCCCTGAACGATGACCTGCTGCAACCCATGCAGGGCACGACGCTAGCCGGCACCGTTCGCATTGGTGCTCCGCAGGATTTCGCGGCGCTGCTGCCTGATGCTTTGCGGCAGTTCGCAGCCCTTTATCCACGAACTCAAATAGAGCTGCGTATTGAGGGTAACGGCGC
>JBAVYX010000045.1:0-4796 GCA_049588475.1 Silvibacterium sp.
TCCGCTAAGATGCTGGCAGAAAGCGGGGCCCCGCCTCCTGAAGAAATTCCAACTGAAAGAGAATATAGCTTCCTACTGCCAGCCTCGATGGCATGGCTCAGCTTATTGGCCGCTTATCTCCGCCTAATCACTCATCGAGGTCAGATGGATACCGATAAGTCCTAGTGCAAGTTGGCTTATGTTTACTAACCGGTGGCGCCGTCAGACTTCAACTGTTGACTTCATGGCTCGTCACTCATTGACATGTCGAGGCAAATCTGCCCGGACAACCAACCGGTCGCCAAGTCGACGATGCTTGTGTAATTCCACTCAAACCTACTATCGGCTGAAGTCTAGATGACCTTAGGGGTTAGCACTTGACCTCCCCAATCGACATGTCGGCTTCCGTCTCAGGTGCCAGAAAATGTCATACGCGCGGACACATTATCCGCCACGCATTCCGTAATCGAGCGTAAATAGCCGAAACTGACCGCATCTCCGAGACACAATAAGACCCCATTGACCCTCTAAATCATGCAAAATGAAGACAGGACAAGGTCCGCGATTTTCCGCAATCCTCGGATCGACTTTACTACCTGCGCGGCACCAACGCGTATGAGAGCAATCTGACGCCACAGGCGACACATCAATTACCCTACGGCTTCAACAAGCAGTTCTTCGACTTCATCAGCCAAATTCCGCAACAGCCGCCCGCCCCGATCACGGCGGACAATATTCTCGGCCAGATCGCTACCGACTTCGCTCCCGGTCTTGGCGCCTCCAATGCGCTGCGCGAGCAGTGGTGCCACTACTACGCCAACGGGACGGTGCCGCCTCAGCTCGCGACGCTCACCTTTCCTGCCGGGACACCAATCCGCGACATTGGTTATTGGAACCTCCTCTACGATCAACTTGGCGACGAAGGATTCGACTACTCCGCCGACGGCACCGGCTACACGTCTAACGTCATCAACTGGAATTCCGCAGACCAACAACGATTACAGCTCCACTACCAGCTACAAGAGGATCGACGGGGGCTACAGCCAGCTCTTCACTTCCATGGCGGCGACCATCAAGCAGATGGGGGGCCAGATTAACTATGGCCAGCGACTCATCTCACTCGAGGAATCCTCAGACGGCACCCAGAACTACTGCAACTTCGTCGATCAAAGTGAAATCGCGCAGACCGTTACGGCGGATTACCTCTTCCTCGCCATGCCTCGCCGCGCCCTTGAGATGGTCGCTGACGGATCCTCTCAAAGCTACATGCTCAACCAGCCGGCCGTAAAGCTCTGGCGCGAGTCCTCGATCGATCAACCTGCGATCAAAGCCATCATGGTATTCAATGAGCCTTGGTGGACCGGTCCCGCCTGTGCCTACCCTCCCAATCTGCTCTGGCCGTCCGACGCTCCCCAACCCGCTCCACCCCCCGGCCAGCAGGTCGGTGGAGCCACCATCACCGACCTGCCCCTCAGGATGGTCTACTATTTCGGCAATAATATCCCCAGTGGCCCTGGCAACCAAAGCGGCCCCTATGTTCTGCTCGCCAGCTACGACGACATGACCTACTCCGACTTCTGGCGACAGCTCGAAGCCTCGGGCGACTATACCGCTGCTCCTTCCTCCATCCGCCAGCCGCTCCACGGCCCAACTCAGCTTGATCCTGACTCCCCCCTCGCGCAATTGCTCCGCAAGCAACTTGCGGAACTCCATGGGATCTCTCTCGAAAACGTTCCCCTGCCCAGCGCTGTTTACTTCCAGGACTGGGGACAAGACCCGTTCGGCGGTGGTTACCACGACTGGGCAGCCCATTACAACATCTGCCAGGCCATGGACAACATGCGCGCACCGTACGCTAACATTCTCGACAATAAGACAACCAAGACCTACATCGTCGGCTCCTGCTATTCATTCGATCAGGCCTGGGTCGAAGGTGCGTTCTGTACCGCGCAGTCGGTTCTCGAGGACTTCTTCGGCCTGCCGGGGGATCCCTATGCTGGGGGCTATCACCTCATCTGCACTCCGTCCGACTAGACGGATACAAGCCGTTGCAATTTCTCAGAGGTGATATACATGACTACCTCCAAAGACTTCGACGTGATCGTCATCGGCGGCGGCCCCATCGGCCTCTCCTCCGCATACCATCTCAGCAAACGACGCGTGCGCACGCTCATACTCGAACAGTTCACCTTCGTCAATCAACTCGGCAGCTCGGCGGGGGTGTCCCGTCAGTTCCGCATCCCTTACCCGGAAGAGTACATGGTAAAGCTCGCCCGATCCCGCTTTTGTGTATACGCTCCGTACTGTCGCAACCGATAGCGTCAAACTTAGCACCGAGGTTGCACCCGGCGATGCGATTTCGATCCAATCCGACCGCTACGGCAATGTCCTCTTTCCGATCGAGCCAGTCGGAGTTCCCGCCGACAAGTTCGAAGAGGGACTTAATAGATGTTTGTCGGTCGCCAAGACTATCTTGGCGAAGTCGATGGACGTGCTAGCGGACTACCGCGTCGAAACCGTCACTTTAAAGTTGGCCCTCGACGCGGGGGTGGGCGTCGTGTTTGTTGGGGATGCGAAGATAGAGGCAGGCATCGAGATCGAGATTCAGAGATTCAAGTAGATCGCAGCTTCCAGCTATGCGGTCACGAACCCTGTACCGGATTGTCCCCCCACACTTTCCAGGAAGGTCCGCAAGGTAGGATTTTGGCCGCTCGCGGTATCTTGCGATGTTCAATCGTGGCTTGAGGCGATTGCACGCGAAGAAGGACTTTCAAAGACAACGCTGCGCCACATCAAGCATTTTCTCAGCGGTTTGTTTCGCTATGCAGCACAACAAGACTACTGGGACTCTGGTCGGGCCAATCCTGTTCAACTCGCAGCTATCCCGGCAAGCGCTCCAAAGGGCTGCGAAGGGCAAGCGTACACATTCGAAGAAGTGCAGCAGATGATGAATGTGTTACTTGAGCCAGCCGCGACTGTCGTGGCCGTCGCTGCCTTTACCGGCCTCCGCCTTGGCGAGCTAAAGGGTCTCGTTTGGGAAGCGTACACACCAGTCGCCGACAAAGACTCATTGGGGCTGTTGTACGTAAAACGTTCGATCTGGCGTAACGTTGTTGGCGAGCCAAAAACCGAAAAGTCAAAAGCGCCCGTGCCGATCATTCCGCAAGTCGCTGATCGGCTGGCAGCGCACCGAAAGATGTGCGTGAATCCTTTCGCTGGTCCGATCTTTGTCAACGGCTTGGGTAGGCCACTCGACTTAGACGGCCTCTACCAACGCGCAATGAGAGAAGTACTACAGAAAGCCGGTATCAGTTGGAAGGGCTGGCATGGTTTTCGTCGGGGCTTGGCATCGAATCTGAATAGGCTGGGTGTAGATGATTCGATCATCCAAGGCATTCTCCGTCACAGCACAGTAGTGACAACTCAGAACCACTACATCAAGACCGTAAGCGCGGACTCCATAGCGGCAATGCGGCGGCTCTCCGAAGCACTAGAGTGCTCCAAGAGTGCTCCAGAAACAGAAAACAAGATTCAGATGATTTCGTAGTAAATCCACTAAGTTTTGCCTATCAAAGATTTAGTGGCGGAGGGAGAGGGATTCGAACCCCCGTTACCCGTTAAGGTAAAGCGGTTTTCAAGACCGCCTGTTTCAACCACTCACACATCCCTCCGCAGGGATTAATCCATTCAGGATGAATGACTTAGGTGTGCCGACTACTGCACGGATAATTGCTCGCTGCACCAATTACTGCACACTCGGCGATAATACGTGCCAGAGGATCCACAAATGGCGCGTCATCAGCAAGGGCATATCTATGAAGCATCCGGGTCATATTATGTGCGCTATCGCGCTACACAGATTGTAGACGGCAAGGCAATCCGAGAGCAACGCAGTCAATGGCTGTGTGAGAGGGACGGCAAGCGATACCAAAACGTCAAGGACAAAAACGTCAAGCTTCTGCGCGATAGATTCATGCTGACGGTCAATGAGTCGGGCGCGCGCATATCTCCACGCGAAATTACAGTCGTCGACTTCTACCAGAACATCTACCTTCCTTTCATGACGGCTAATCTCCGAGCGTCCACCGTGCACGGGTACGCAAAGATTTGGAAGCAACATCTCAAGTCGCATTTCGATCGCATGACCTTGAGGGAGTATCGCACGCATATCGGTTCGCAATTGCTTACGCGTCTCGCGGGAAAGCCGAGTCAATTAGGACGACAGAGCCTTAATAATATCCGCTCACTTGCGAGTGCGATCTTTACTCATGCTGTGAACACGGGGGTCATAGAATCGAACCCATGGCACGATGCCAAGGTCCTCGGAAAGGTCAAACAACCTGCAGGAACCGCACACTATACGCTCACCCATGCAATTCAAATGATTGCTGCCTTAACGGGCTATCCGCAGGAGCAAGCAATTATTGCGCTCGCGTGTTTCCTCGGGATGCGACCAGGAGAGATTCAGGGACTTCAATGGGAAGATATCAGTCCAGATGGATGGATTCACATACGGCGCGCTGTTGTGCGTCGTGTGATCGGAGAGACCAAAACACGGCTCAGAGCACCTGCGAGCATGTTGTGCTCTTGTGGATTGCCATTGTCAAGGTGTCAGCGGCTACCGCTCATAGACCCCGTGCGAGTGATGTTGGATGCGTGGCGGAACGTCTTCGACGATAGCTTGAAAGTGACTAGGGCGTGTTAACACTATTTCAATCTAACTCGTGTAAGTCGATATAGATGGAAATTACCGAGGAACAATACGCACGGATCAAAGACAGCCTGCCGGTACAGCGGGGCAACGTAAGTTTAACCAA
>JBAVYX010000046.1:0-39753 GCA_049588475.1 Silvibacterium sp.
CTGGAGCACGCGACCACGTATTCGGCTTCGGCACATCAGATTCCGACTTGTGAACGTTGACCGTTCCGGCCACCACCAAGGCGGCGATCATGAACAGCTTCGCGAAGAGGAACCGTTTGCCCAGCGACATGATCGGTATCCTTCCCAGAGCAACGAACTGTGCCCAATTACGGCCTCCAACTTAGCCGCATTCATAGCTGCAGTCAATCTTTTGTGAAGTTGACCTGGCCCGTCGTAACGGAATGGCAATTTCCGAGTTGGCGGTGATCCACCACCTATGCTCGGACCCGTCTTACGGTCGCATGGTGTTCTCATATACTCGGGTCGCGTCTATGACTGTCATTGCGCGTAGCTCTTCTTGACCGGTCGATAGCGGCGTAGCGCAAATCTAATTTGCCGTGTGTGTTCTGCAGATTAGTTCCGTAGGTCCGCCGCGATGGTCAAGACAGTTGCGGACGATTCACGCTCAGCTCTCAAACGGAGAGGAGACTTTCAACCAATGTGGTCGGGAAGAAAGTTTTCATCGTAGGAGACGGCAATTCAGCAGGACAAGCTGCCATGTTGTCGAGCTAGGCGGCTGAAGTCAAGGTATAGATGGAAAAATCGTGGGCCTCCATTCATTCGTCATGCAGCAACCGAGCGGGCTCCGCCGACAGCGCCCGGCTTGCAGGAATCGCTGCCGAAACCAGCCCGATCAGGCCCATCGTCAGCACAACCGCTACGATCACCCACGGATCTGAGGCCGTAGCTTGATACACAATGCTCGCCAGCACGCGGCCCGCCGCTACCCCCAGCACAAGCCCCGCAGCCGAACCAATCCCGAGCAGCAGCATAGCGCGTCCCAGCGCCGCCAGCAGCACATGGCGATTCTGCGCGCCCAGCGCTACCCGAATCCCCAGTTCGCGCATGCGCTTTGACACCGAGTAGCTTGCCATGCCAAAGATGCCCGTAATCGCCAGCATCATCGCCAGCGCACCCATCACGCCCAGCGCGATTGTCGCCGCTCGCGCTGGAAACGTTACGAGGCTGAGCCCATCCGGCCACGTCGTCAGGCTGAAAACCGGAAGCGCCGGATCGACGCTCGCAATCGCCTTCCGCATCGCCGGAATCATCTGAGCCGGCTTGGCGTGCGAGCGCACCAGTAGAACCGTATCGCTGTTTCCCCGCTGCGCGAGCGGCCAATAGACAACCGGAGTCGGGTCCTCCGTTAAGGTCACATATTTCCCCGCCTCCGTCACGCCCACGATCAAAAACTGATGCCCTGGCCCATCCTGATACGTCTTCCCCACGACATTCGTCGTCCCGAAGAGCCGCTTTGCGAAAGTCTCGTTCACAATCGCCACATCCGGCGACTTGTCATCGTCGTGATCGGTAAAGTCGCGCCCTGCCAGCAAGTGCGTTCCTGCAACCGAGAAATAGCCGGGCGAAACTTCGTAATAAGTTGTTGGGAATGCCTGGTTTGCCGCCGTAAACGTGGACGTGCCCGGTGGGTACACGCTCGTCTCGCTCTGATTGAGCGACAACGGAATGGAGTTCGATACCGTAGCCCCCGTAATGCCCGGAATCGCCCGCACCGCCTCCAACAACCGCTTCTGAATCTCGCTCGAGTGTTCGTACCCGGCAAGGTGCGTGTCGAGGGCCGCAACCATCACTCCTTCCGGGCGAAATCCGAGCGGCATGTCAAACGTGCGCTGCAACCCTCGCAAAGCCACAAAGGAGGCTGTCACCAACAGGCAGCAGAGCGCAATCTGCACCGCCAAGAGTACATCGCGCAGCGTGAACCTGCGCTGCGACACCCCAGATCCGCCCGACGCCTTCAGCACTTGGTTCGGATCCGTCTGCCACACTTGCCGCGCCGGAATGACTCCGAAAAACAGCCCAGTTGCCAGCGAAAGCAGCGCGGCAAACACGTAGACCCAGACATCCGGTTCAACCAGCAGCTGGACCGGGAAATCCGTTTGCGGACGCCACATCGCGAGCGCATGCAGCAGCCCCGTCGCCAGACACGCCGAAATCGCGCCGCCGAGCGACGACAGGCATGCCGATTCCGTCACCAGTTGACGCAGAATCCGACTGCGGTCAGAGCCGATTGCGATACGAATGCCGATCTCCCTTGCTCGGTCGGAAATACGCGCAGCAAACAGCCCGCCGAGGTTCGCGCACGCTGCCAACAGCACCAGCCCGGCCAGCAGCATCACTCCCAGCAGAAAGCCGTGGATCGGGCCTCCCATCATGTCACCCAGAAACCCAGGCTGCGCGAGAACCAGTTCGAGCCCCTTATCGACGTCGGGATACTGGCCCGATAACTGAGCCGCGATATTCCCGAGGTCCGCGTTGGCCTGTTGCGGCGTTACGTCGGGCTTCAACCGCGCCGCCACCCACGCGTTATACGATCCGCGATGCTCAATCCAGTTATAGCCCTCGATCTCCGGCTCGTCATGAATTGGTACCCACACCTCCGGCCAGATGAAGCGCTCTGTCCCGTTGAATCCCTTTGGCGCAACCCCAAGCACAACAAACTCATGCTTGTTAATCCGGAGTGTCTTTCCGGCAACCTCAGGATCGCTTGCAAACTGCGTCTTCCAGCAGTTGTAGCTCAGAACGGCGTAGGGTTCGCCGTTGGTTTTCTTGTCCTCAGCCGGAGTGAAGAAGCGCCCCAGCATTGGCTTAACTCCCAGCATCTCGAAATAATTCCCGGAAACTTCGTATCCCCAGACCGGCCGCGCACTCCCGGTCGTATCGAGTCCCATGCGTGCAATTCTCATCACGGAAACGCCGGAAAATGCCGAACTTCGGTCGCGAATGTCCTCAAAATTCGGGTACGAGATAGACAATCCATTCTTGGGCTGGATGGAGTAAACGCGTTTCGCCTCAGGTACCGGGAGCGAGCGCAGCACCAACGTGTTTACAACGCCAAAGATAACGACGTTTGCACCAATTGCCATCGTCAACGTCAGAATTGCAGTTAGGGCAAACCCAGGCGATCGGCGCAGCTGGCGCAAAGCGTAGTGGAAATCCTGCAAAAGAGCGTCCATAGCAACCTCTCAAAAAAGAAAGCCATTGGCCATCCCGCATTCCGCCAGCCAAAGACGCTACAATCAATTCCTCTGATTCCAAATAGGTTACGGCAAAACCTGTAGCCCTTAGGGACGCTTCAATGTTCGGTTCCGAAAAATCCCGTCCAATTCCGAACAGGAGAGCACGTCAGATCGCTCACAAAAGCCGTCAACAAGGAATCATTTCCTGATTGGCGGTGATCCACTCGCAACCCACGAAAAAACTCCCTTTCACGGGTTTAGAAACACCCTCGAGGCGATCCGCCGATAGTCCGCCACCGGGCACGACGCAATGAATGTGAGGAGGTGGCCGAGACGGTTCAGCGAATCAACTCCGACAGGAATTCCGTGTGTGTGAGGATTCGAGCGAACATAGGAAGGTTCTTCTCAAAGGTGAAGCGCTGTTCCTCGTCAGAGAGCGTCGCGGCGCAATCGGATAGCGCTACGATACTGAAGCCCTTCTCGTAGCCCGTACGTGCCGTTGACTCGACACAGCAGTTTGTCAGGAACCCCGCCACAGCCAGAGTCTTTATCCCGCGCGAGCGAAGGATAAAGTCGAGATTGGTGCTAGCGAATCTGTCGAGGCCGCGCTTTCCTTCGACAACGATGTCATCTGGACCCGGCGTGAGTGAATCGACAATCTCCGCTCCCCAGCTTCCGCGCACAAATGCACTCGAATCCACAACGCCTTTGAGAATGCCATAGGGCTCCGAGGTGATCTCCCGATAGCCCTTTGCAAAGGAGATCGGAGCATACATCACGGTCACGCCAGCTGCGCGCGCCTTGTCTGCGGCGTGCTTGGTGTTGGCGAGCATGTTAGTGCGCTCCATCACCGATTTCACGCCCGTGTGCAGCGCTCCTCCCTCGCTGGTGAAGTCGTTCTGATACTCAATCAGGAGAAGCGCTGTGGTCTTCGGGTCGATTGGCATACTCGAGTTCCTCCGCGGGAGATGAAAGCTCTGGATTCTGGCGCAATCGTTCGGCCACCTAAGTAACAGCATTCGCCATCAGCAGATCTTCTATGCGCACCGGAAGTTCGCGGACACGCACTCCCGTCGCATGATAAACAGCCGCAGTAATCGCTGGTGCAATGCCCGCCAGTCCAATCTCTCCAATTCCCCGCGCTCCATATTCATTCAACAACGGATCCGGAATGTTGAGAAAGTGAACGTCGATCTGCGGCGAGTCGGCGATCGTGGGAACGATGTAGTCGGCGAAGTTGTCGTTGACGGGATGTCCGCTGCATGGATCATAGATGGTTTCTTCGAACAGCCCCATGCCGACACCCATAACGACGGCGCCTGCCACCTGGTTCGTCGCTGTACGCATGTTGATAATGCGCCCGCCGTCGATCACGCTCACAACCCGGCTCACGCGGAGACGGGCAATACCTGGATCCCATTCGATCTCCACAAACTGAGCGCCGAAGGAGTGTGTCGAGAAGTTATGAGACCTAGGATCTGCCCCCAGACCTCCACTCTTTCCATCGCCTCTCGCGCTGGCGAGGTTTGCCATGTGAAGTATCTCGCCGTAGGGCACGCCGCCTGCCGGGGATTCACCCTTGGCGAGCACGCGTCCAGCGGTCATCGTTAGCGAGCTCGGATCCTTACCCTGAAATGGCGAGCCTTGAGTGTTGCCAGCAATCGTTAGCACAATCTTGATCGCCGCATTTGCTCCGTCAATCACGGCTGGTAAAAAGGTAGAAGTTGCCGTCGAGCCGCCGGAAGTAGGACCGGGCGGCAGCGAGCTGCTGCCCAGAACCACATCAACCTTATCGATGGGAATGCCCGTCTTGTCGGTGATCACCTGGGCAATCACCGTGTAGCTGCCGGTGCCGATATCCTGGGTTCCGCAAGCCACGCGCGCTGTGCCGTCGGCGCGCAGGCTGACTTCGGTCTCACAAACGCCGCGATTGGCGCCCCAGGATGCGGCAGCCACGCCCCATCCATGGATAATGTCACCTTTGCGCATCGATCCAACCTCGGGCGTACGCCGCGACCAGCCGAATTTCTCCGCGCCAAGCTGCAGGCATTCTTTGAGATGCCGCGACGAAAAGGGTCTATTCTTCTCCTCGTCGATCAGCGTGTCGAGCGAGAGGCGCAACTCTACAGGATCCTTCTTCAGCTTAATTGCCAGCTCGTCCATCGCCGATTCGAGCGCAAAGAGGCCGGGAACAGCGCCCGGACCCCGCATCGGGGTCGGCGTCCCGACGTTGCGGCGCACCAGCGCTGAGGTCACCTTGAGATTCGCCGTGCTGTAGAGAAAAGGCGTCGCCTCACCGCAGTTCTCGCGGATGTCGTCACCGTAGCTCGTGTGGTTTCGATAATCCTGCTGCAGCGAAACCAGCTTTCCGTCTGCCGTAGCTCCCAGGCGCATGCGTTGCTGCGTGCGCGGACGATGCCCCGAGTTCGAGAACATCATCCTGCGGCTGAGCGTGAGCTTCACCGGCCTGTTGAGCTTCCGCGAAGCAGCAGCCGCGATCGCCGAATGCGGCCAAGGAAAGAGCTTGCCGCCGAAACCCGAGCCGATGAACTGCGAGATCACTTCAACATTTTCCTGCGGCACGCCCAGCACCTGCGACAGCACGGTCCGATGGTTCATCACGCCTTGCGAGCTCTCGTACAGTGTGTATTTCTTCCCGTCCCACACCGCGACTGTGGCATGCATCTCCATCGGATTGTGGGTCTCGACCGGCGTGATGTAGGTTTCGTCAACCTTCACCGGCGCTGAGACGAATGCTGAGTCAGTATCGCCCCGATTGCTCATGACGCGTGGACCGCCCGGTTCGCCTACCGGAGGGAGGCTATCGGAGAGCGAAGTCTCCACGCTGAACTTTGCCGGTTCGTACGCCACTTTCACCGCCGCTGCTGCTGCCTGCGCCTGCTCGATTGTTTCTGCAACCACGGCTGCAACGTATTGCCCCCAGTAGTAGACCGTCTCGTCTTCGAAGGCAGGGCGGCTCTCGCTGTTGCGTCCACCGGAGGCATTGCGGTAGAGCGGCATGACATTTCCGTAATGCATCACCAGTAGCACGCCGGGCATCCCTTCCGCGACGCTGCTGTCGATGTTCCGGATCTTGCCGCTGGCAATCGTCGCCCGCACCGGCACCGCATACACCAGCCCGGGAAAGTTGTAATCGGAGGCGTAGCGCGCCAACCCCGTCGTCTTCAATGGGCCATCGATGCGCGGCACACCTGCGCCAATGATCGCCGACGGCGGCGGCGCATTTGGGTCAAGGGTCTTTGGCGGAGCCCCGTCCTGGCTGCCGATGAACTCAACAAACTCTTCGAACATCATGCGAATCGTCTCCTGCGCGATGAGGCTTGCGGTTAAGCGTTATGCCAACTGAGTGGACACCGTAAGCGCCCGTACGATGCACCGTTTGGCCAGCTCTATCTTGAAGCTGTTCTCGCTTGTGGGCTGCGCATCCTTCAATGCCGCCTCGGCCCCTCTGCGAAAGGTAGCGGCATCCGCTGTGTGTCCTTCGAGCTCGTGCTCCGCCTCTCGCGAACGCCATGGAACCGTGCCCACTCCTCCCAGCGCGACGCGCGCACGCTCGATCCTCCCGCCCTTTAGCTTGATGACGATCGCCGCCGACGCCAGCGCAAACTCGTAGGCGGCGCGATCGCGCAACTTCAGATAATAGGAATGCGTGCCCGGAGCGAGAGCCGGCAACGTAACGCTGACAATCAGGTCGCCAGGCTCAAGAACATTCTCGCGGTTCGGCGTCGAACCAGGCTTGAGATAGAAGTCCTGGATGGGGATGCTGCGCTTGCCCTTCACTCCCTGCACCTGGATTGTTGCTTCGAGAGCCGTAAGCGCGACGTTCTGGTCCGAAGGATTGGACGCGATGCAGTCCTTGCTCGTGCCAAGAATGGCCAGCATTCGGTTGTGCCCATCGATCGCCGAGCAGCCGGTGCCCGGCTCCCGCTTATTGCAGGCGTGCGCCGTGTCGCGGAAGTATTCACAACGCGTGCGTTGCAGCAAGTTGCCCGCCGTCGTCGCCATGTTGCGCAGTTGCGGAGACGCACCCGAGAGCAATGCCAACGAAAGTACCGCGTAGTCGCGCTGCACAACCGGATCGTGCGCCACTGCGGAGTTCCGCGCCAGCGCGCCAATCACCAGCCCGCCGTCGGGCGCGGGCTTGATCTGCGCCAGCGGAAGAGCGTTGATGTCCAAGAGCAGCCTTGGCCGCTCGACATCAAGTTTCATCAGATCGACGAGCGTTGTCCCTCCGGCGACAAAGCGGACATCCGCATACTGCTGCGCCGTCTTCGACGCTGCTCCGGCCTGCACCGCCTGGTCTACACTTGTCGGTTGTCTGTACTGGAAGGTCTGCATACTCTCCTCCTGGATCAATCAAGCTGGTTTGTGTTCGCTATGGGTTCGGCCTGCCTGCACCGCAGCGATGATATTTGGGTATGCGCCGCAGCGGCAGATGTTTCCATACATGGCCTGCTTGACGTCATCTTCCGTTGGCCCGACGGACTCGGACAACACCGCTACAGCCGACATGATCTGACCCGAAGTGCAATACCCGCATTGATAAGCATCATGCTCAACGAACGCCGCTTGCATGGGATGGAGATTCCCCGGCTGGCCGATGCCCTCGATGGTTGTGATTTCGTCGGCCGAATGCATCACCGCGAAGGACAGGCATGAATTCACCCGCTGTCCATTCACATGCACCGTGCAGGCTCCGCACTGGCCGTGATCGCAACCCTTCTTTGTGCCCGGCATCCGCAGGTTTTCCCGCAGGCAGTCGAGCAGCGTGGTCCGTGGATCGAGACGCAGCGTATAGCCTTTACCGTTCACCTTCAGAGTTACCGGAACGGCTCCAGTCAGCGCTGTCGAGTCCGTCTGTTCCAAAACCGGCGGGCCCGATGCGACCGTCGTAGCCAGCAGTGGTGGAGCGGTTGCCGCAAGCCCAGCTGCTCCTAGGCTCGACAGAAAGAAGCGCCGGCTCACTCGCGGAGTGAGCGGCTGTCTCGCGACCCAGCTCTTCGATTCCGGCGTTTCCGATTCCTGTTTCTGCTGTTCCTGTTCGGGACGTTCGGGTGCAAATGTGGGCTTTTGATCTGTGGTCAAGAGAATACCTCCATCTACATAAGACGTGTTGAGCGCTATGTAAGACGTGTTGAGCGGGTTACGCGATCACAAGCGGTTCGAATACGCACATTCTTATGAACGTTTGATCCTTCGCTGATTCCATCGGCTATTACTCCTTGGGATGTGCTTGGTGCGCCACCAGCTCCGCAAAAAACATCGTCATTGGAGTCCACGTCAACGTCTTTCAGGCCGCAGGCCAAGTCTTCTTCGTTGCATTTTCGCCACGCCATCGCAAGCCTTCCCTGCATTTCCGGTTGGTTTCCCTGCACACCGCTGGCAAGAGACTCTCTCGCCGCTTGAACATGAAACCGGGAGGCGACAATGACCCGGTTTGCCCTCAAGATTAACAGCCGGCAAGAAACCGTAGATGCCGATCCTGAGATGCCCTTGCTTTGGGCGTTGCGCGATCTGCTCAACATGACGGGCACAAAATATGGTTGCGGCATCGGGCTCTGCGGAGCCTGCACAGTCCATATCGACGGTGCCGCGATCCGCTCCTGTCAGACCTCACTCGCAGCCGCGGCGGGCAAGGGAATCGTCACCATCGAAGGTCTTGCCACAAACGGTCTACATCCCGTGCAGGAGGCCTGGATTGCTGAACAGGTCCCACAATGCGGCTACTGCCAGCCCGGACAGATCATGTCCGCCGTGGCATTGCTCGCTGAGAAAGCTCACCCCACCGACGCCGATATCGACGATGCCATGGCCGGCAATCTCTGCCGGTGCGCCACCTACTTCCGCATTCGCAACGCCATCCACCGCGCCTCAGGGGAGCCGCACTCATGAGCACTAAAGCCAGCCCTGCACCAGTGAAAAACAGGGTCGCGATCTCGCGCCGCACATTCCTCGCAACCTCCGCAGCGGCCGCAGGTGGAGCACTTGTCGTAGGCCTCACCCTACACGGCCGCCTTCACCCCCACCCCACTTCGGACGTTTCCAAAAACCCGTTTAACGCCTGGATCCTCATCCATCCCGACGGGCAGACCCAACTCGTTCTGAACAAATCTGAGATGGGCCAAGGAGTCTTCACCGCCTTGCCCATGATCCTCGCCGAAGAAGCCGAGATCGACTTCTCACGGATCACCGTAATTCAGGCGGACAATGCCGATGGTACGGGTGGGAGCGGTTCCGTCTGGGAAGGCTACACTCCTCTTCGCCAAGCTGGAGCCCAGGTTCGCGAGACGATGATGGCCGCCGCCGCTCAACGTTGGCTCGTTGCCACCGCCGAGTGCCGCGCTCATAACAGCCAGGTCATCCACACACCCTCAGGGCGCATCCTCTCCTACGCCGCGTTGGTCAAAGACGCCCGCAGGCTTCCTCTTCCCGATCCCCGCGCCGTCCCACTGAAGGACCCCAAAGACTTCACTCTGCTCGGCCGATCTATTCCTCACCTTGACATCCCCGACAAGGTGAAGGGAACAACGCGGTTCGGCCTCGACGTTCGCCTCCCCGGCATGGTCTACGCCGTCGTGGCCCAGTGCCCGTACCTTCGCGGCGATCTCCTCCGCTTCGATGCCGCCAGGGCCAAAGCGATCTCCGGCGTCCTTGAAGTCTTCACGATCCCCACCGATCCCAACTCGGCCAACCAGAGCACGCGCGAGGTCGCCATCGTCGCTACTAACACATGGGCCGCCATCCAGGGGCGCAATGCACTAGCCATTGAATGGAAGCCCGGTCAGTACCACAACGAATCCACCGAGTCCCTCGCCGCACAGCTCCGCGCAGGCCTCGACGCTCAGGAGTATTGGAACTCCACAAACACCACCCTCAACCCCGACACCGTCCCCGCAGTGAAACGCATGGAGAGCGTCTACGAGTTCCCTTTCCTCGCCCACGCCACCATGGAGCCTATGAACATCACAGTCAGGGTCGAAGATGGCCGCTGTGAGATATGGTCTCCGACTCAGGCCGGCGGAGGAACCCAGGAGGCCGCCGCCAAATTTCTTGGGATCGACAAACGAGACGTCACGGTCCATGTCACCTTCATGGGCGGAGGCTTCGGCCGCCGCTTCGGCGCGCCCTTCGATCATCAGGCCCTGCAGATCGCGCGTCGTATCCGGCGACCTGTCCAACTCGTCTGGACCCGCGAAGACGACTTCACTCATGATCGCTACCGCCCCGCCTGCATGCACCGCCTCCGCGCCGGCATCGATCAGGAAGGAAACCTCATTTCGTGGACCGACCGCATCGCCGACACCACCATCATCGGTCAGCGTGACCCGAGGCAAGCACAGGCGTTCGAACTCGGCGGTGCCCTCGATCAGCCTTATCCGGCACAATACTTCCGCATGTCCTACGTACCCGTCGAAAGCGGCGTCACCCGGGGAGCCTGGCGCGGCGTTGAGATTTCCTTCAACGTTTTTTCGATAGAGTCCTTCATCGACGAGCTCGCTCACCTAGCCGGACAAGACCCTTACCTCTTCCGCCGTCGTTTGCTTCAGAACCCCTTCGCTCACTCCATTGCGCCCACGTCCAACTTCGACGGCGCGCGCGCCGATCCCGCGCATATGATCCAGATGCTGGACCTGGTCACAGAGAAAGCCGGCTGGGGTAAGTCACTCGGGCCCAATCGCGGTCGCGGGATCTCGTGCTTCTTCTCGAAGACCTCCTACCTCGCTCAGGTTTCTGAAGTCACGGTCAAGGAGGGCAACCTTCGCGTCGACCGTGTCGTCACCGTCGTAGATCCAGGCCTCGTCATCAACTCAAATGGCATCCGCGCGCAGATCGAGGGCGCCGTCCTTATGGGCCTCAGCGCCGCGCTCAAAGAGCGCATCACCGTCAAGGACGGAATGATTCAGGAGCAGAACTTCAACAGCTACGACCTGCTCCGCATATCCGATGCTCCACAACTCGAAACCTACCTTGTTCCCAGCGGACACCCTCCCGGCGGCATCGGCGAACCGCCGCTCGCGCTCATCGGTCCCAGCGTTGGCAACGCCATCTTCGCTGCCACTGGGAAACGGCTGCGCAAGCTTCCCCTTCAACTCGACGAGGTGTCATCGTGAATCAGACCTCACGCGCAACACGATTCGCAGTCTTCGTATTTCTCGTCCTCGTTATTGCGATCCCGCCGATAATGATCTCGCAAAATTCCGCGCCTCAAGCTGCCGCCAACGGCCGGCGCATTTTCAATCAATCGTGTGCTGCCTACCACGAAGATCGAACGCATCTTGCATTGGATAAGCAAACTCCTGCGGGTGGTGCACCCGCCAAGAACGGCGGTGTGGGTGGCAGGATCCTCTCTACGTCCAAACTTGGCGGCCTCGAGTCCGGCTGAGCCGAACTCATCCTCTGCATTGGCCTTCAGGAGGCAGCCATCGCCGATCTGCAATCGAACAACAACTGGAGTCCCTCTGTCTGAAGATAAGAAATCCGGCTGAAGAATAATACAACCACTCTCTCGCCCGCGCTGCATCTAGCGAATGGCAATTGTGCGGCCCAAAACAATTGGCCGGTTATTCTACTGTTGGCAACAGTTGAGGCTAATGAATCGAAATGGGTGTGCGCGCAAGTGTGTTTCTTGGATGTCCGATTATACAAATGACTTGTTCGGGAATGGACATTCATTGGAAAAGACAGTCCCACCGGATATCAGCAGAATCAAGCCCTAGGTGCAGAGTGAATCTGGCACGCTCCTTGCATACATCACGAATGTCTGTCCGCTCTTACATTTAACGTTCTCGGTCCGACGCCTGGATCCGACGTCCAGCGGCGGGCACGCGGCGTCATCAACCACTTCGTGGCAGCGCTCATAGTAACGGGGAATCTGGATGAAGAGGAAGCCCGTATTTCAGTTTATGTTGGTGGTCACCGCATTTCTTTTGCTTCAGAGCTGCACACTTCGGGGTCAAAATCCGATTATTCACACCAGTTCCGGAGATGTCTCGGGAACTCAAAACCAGGTCACACGCGTTCTCTCGTTTAAAAGCATTCCGTTCGCAGAGCCGCCAATCGGCGATCTCCGCTGGAAACCGCCCGCTCCCGTGAAACCGTGGAAAGGGGTTCGTGCTGCAGTTGCCTTCGGTCCAAACTGTATGCAAGCGTCTCTTAAGGAATATCTTCCATGGACCGCGGAATTCCTGACTCAGAGTCGTGTGAGTGAGGACTGTCTTTATCTGAACGTCTGGACTCCGAACGTCTCTCCTAACGCCAATCTCCCAGTTATCGTCTTTATTCACGGGGGAGGGTTCGGCCTAGGTGGGGGGGACATTGCCGTTTATGACGGAGAGAATCTCGCCACGACCGGCCTCGTGATTGTCACGATGAACTATCGGGTCGGACCTTTTGGATTCCTCGCTCATCCTGAACTTACCGCTGAATCTAACCATCATAGCTCCGGCAATTATGGTCTCCTCGATCAGATTGCCGCGCTGCATTGGGTGACGAATAACATAAAGAGCTTCGGTGGCGATCCGCACCGCATGACGATTTGGGGTTGGTCTGCAGGCGCTGTCAGCGTTAATGCCCTCATAGCGTCGCCACTCGCTAGCGGATTATTCCAACAAGCGGTAGCAGATAGTGGAATCGGAAGAGTTGCCTGGCCTTTAGCGGATCTCAAAACGGCGGAACAGAGCGGAGCAAAATTCGCGGCGACGCTCCATGCCGCATCGCTCAAAGAGCTTCGTGCACTATCAGCCACGGAGTTGCTGAATCAAGGCGTAAGTTTTTCTCCCGTCATCGACGGCTGGGTCTTGCCTGATGCTCCCGCAGTTCTCAGTGAACGAGGGACCGACAAGGACGTTCCAATTATCACCGGGTACCAGGCGAATGATGCAGCGCTTTTCTTGCCACCGACGGTGACTCTAGATGCGTTCGATCAAATTGTGAAACAACAATACGGGAATCTTTCCGCGGAGTTCCAACAGCTGTACCCTGCGAAGAATGCAGAGGAAGCAAGACAAGCACTGTTGTTGAGTAGCCGCGACCGCGATCGAGTATCGATGTTTCTTTGGGCCAGTGTGCGAGCAAAAAATCATCATCAGCCGGTTTACACGTACTTTTTCGACCGCGGGATTCCGTGGCCCCAGCATCCTGAATTTGCCGCATTTCACGGGAGCGAGTTGCCCTACTTTTTTCTGAATCTGGATAAGCTTGATCGGCCCTGGGAACCAATAGACCGGGACTTGGCGAAATCCGCGGCCGCCTATCTGAAGAACTTCGCGACAACAGGGAACCCAAACGGCCCCGGCTCTGCAACCTGGACACCGGTTGACAGAAATGACCCATCAACTATGGAATTGGGAACGCGCATCGGCCCGATGCCTCTCGCCGACAAACAGCGCCTGGATTTTTGGATCCGTTACTTTAACTCGCCCGAGGCACTAAAGGCGCCTCCGTTCTGACGTCACTCTAATCCGGTCTCAATGGCTACGAAATCGCCAAAGTGTCACGGTGGAGGCGAAATTATGACTGTGTGCGCGAATGCTGGTTGGAATTGGTTTGGGCATTACAAACTCCGGGCGGAATATACAGGGCTCAATGCTTTTCAACAACCGATAATCCACGGCCGCTTCAGGACCGCCCGCAATGTCGCGATATCGGTAAGTTCGAGACGAACTTGCTCAAAACCCCTGCCGGCTCAGACGGTCGACGCAACACTTGCTTGCAGTCTACTTGCAGGAGTCTGGAAGCCCCAATGTCTTTCTGGGACGATGATTCAAGCGCAGTGAGACGGTCACACCCCAAACTGTCGTAGGTGATGGTCGAGATGTTTGTACATCAATATTGCCCACTCCTCCGCCGTCATCTTCCCGAAAAAACTATGCGGATTCCTCGTACACCCCGCCGCGCCCCCCGCCTTAAACTTGTCTATCAATCCAGATAAGCGCTCTTGTTCCTCGCCCAGGTTTCGTTCGTCCGTCACAAGAAGGCTCTTCGCCGTTGGCGAATTCCTCCGTAGCGGGTGTTCGTTCCGAAACACCATCGGCTTCACCAACCGCCCCATCAGACGCACGGGCAGCGATCCCTTCTCGGGAACCACCTCCCCCAACGCCCACTGCATACTCACGGAGCAATGCGCCAGCATCTGCGGTGCCGTCATCTTGCCCCACTGCCTTTCACTTTGCGGCCCCAATTTTCCCAGTCGAGTCTTCACCTCATTCGCCGCCGTCGCATCGAACAAGTTCTTCATACTCACCGTCTCCTGAAAGAGAATACGCTACCGACCGGGTCGCGCCTCCACAAAGGCCAGCAGGCGAAAACATAAAAACTTCCTTTCGTCGCGTCGCAAAACCTACCCTTTTCGAGACCCAACGCCCTCCGGAAATGGATGGCTGGCGTTCCGGAAATTTGTCACTTGGGCGAGAAGTCGGCTACTCGTACAGTTGACCTGATCGGGCCCGTTCCAGGATGTCGAGTTACGAGATGCCCGTTTTCCCTCCAAGTGATTTTCAAGCCTGGCGCTCTTGCCAGGCGTCATCTGCAGGCCAGCGCTACAGCGTCGATGAGGATTTTCTTCATCCGCTCGTCTGGCGCGAACGGCTTGCCCTTCTCCATACCAATGGAGGCAAAGAGACCGCGCATTTCAGGGCGTGGTCGGTTCGCTCTCCACCACGCTATGCAGGTCTTCATAGAACTCATGGTTGTTGGCGTGGATTGTGTTGTAGATCTTTTTTGATCCATCGATGAATTCCATTGCGGGCGGATTCGCAGCCTGTGTCAAGGGGTAGATTTTCAGACCTGTCTTGAACATTTTTACCGCCGCATCTGGCTTGCCGTCCTCCAGAAAGCCACGGAGGATTAGCCAATTCTTATATCGATCGACTCAATTATCATTGAAATTATTGTAATATTTTCAATAATAAAGTAGCCTGAAACTCCATGAAGCAGGTTCCCGGTCCACACCTTGTCCAAAACAAAAAGCAGCTTGCCGCGCTGACCTCCTCGATGCGCCAGGAGATCGTCGATGCGCTCTCCCAAATGGGCACCGTGTCCGTGTCGAAACTGGGTGCGACTTTGGGACGCCCGGCGGATGCTCTCTACTACCACCTGCGCGTGCTGAAGAAGGCCGGTCTCGTGCTGCATGCCGGATACCAGGGCGAAGGCGTTTGGAAAGAGGAGTTGATCCACATCGCTTCCCCCGATCTGAAGCTGCTCTATCAACCAGGCAAAGGCGGCAACTCGCAACAGATCACTGCGATTGTGGGTTCCATGCTGCGCCTGGGGATTCGCGATTTCGGGCAGGCAATCCAAAGCGGAGGAGTCGCCGTTTCCGGCCCAGGGCGAGAGCTTTGGGCGCTACGCAGAACGGGCAGGCTGACAGCAGAGGAGATTCCTGGTGTCAATCGTGCGATAGAAGACCTCGTGGGGAAAGTCGCAAAGCCCCGTGGGAAGGGCCGGCTCTACGGCATCACCATCCTTTTGACGCCGCTCGATCACCGTGCACGAAAAAGCAAAAAAAAGACAGGCTCGCGGAAGGGGAAGAATCAATGAAGCGGACGGTTTACCTTGTTGCCCTTGTGACTCTAATTCGCTGCTGCGCAATGATGCAGGCACAGGAGGCACTCGCGTCATCCGAGGCAGTATCCGGCATTTCGCATTGCTCACCTGCAGCGTTTCTGATTCTCGAGCAGGGTTCCCTGGCCGGGGTTGACTGGGTAGAGTACCGCAACAACCAGGTTCACACGCGGTCGGTCCTTATGCAATCTCTTGCGATTGACGCGACGATCGATCTTCGCGCAGACGGAACGTCGTCGCACTCGTCGGTGATTCTTACCAACGCGGGTGAAGAGCCCGGAAAACCGATTGCCCGCGATCTGGGAGACAGCGCCATCTATCTTTCCGACATGATTGTTGGCTCGGTCGAGCAGGCCGTGGCGCGGGCGCGCGTCTTGAATCAACCAGATTCGCATGTTTTGGCTACGTCGTTATATCGCGATAGTCCAGTCGATGTTCTGGTTCACAAGATTGACGCAGTTGACTGGAAGGTGAGCTTTCGTAACAAGACCTATCGCGTGCTCACGGACCATGAGGGCTGCATGTTGGCGGCAACTTTGCCGGAATATGGCGTTGTGATTGAGCGCCGCGCGAATTTCTCGCAGTCGCAGTATCCACTGTGGCCACCCTATGCGGCTCCGCCGGATGGAGCCTATGCGATTTCCGAAGCAAAGATTCCCACTCCACAAGGTCACGTGCTGGCGGCTACCCTGACGCGACCTGCAGCAAGTAGGCCAGTTCCGGGGGCGATCCTTATTACGGGATTGAGCCCCTCCGAGCGCAACGGCGGGATACCTCCCTGGATGCCGCTGCGCGATATCGCAGACGCGCTAACGCGAGCTGGCATCGCTGTATTGCGAGTCGATGACCGGGGAATCGGGGCATCGACCGGAGATCACGGACCTTCCACGACTTACGATGAGGCGGACGACGTTCAGACCGAAGTGGCCTGGCTGCGATCCCAGCCACGAATCGACCCTAAGCGCGTTGCACTCGTGGGCTACAGCGAAGGCGGCCTGATTGCCGCGATGATTGCATCGAAAGATCCGCAGATCGCCGCGGTTGTGTCGCTCGATGGTACGGGCGTTCCGGGAGAGCAACTTGCCCGTGAGCAGATTGAGCAGACCGTTCTGCATGATGCATCGATTCAGGCCGCGGACCGGGAGAAAGAAGTGGAGCGGCAACTGGCTGAACCGATGACTCCAAGAGAGCGCATCTTCCTGACGATTGACCCGCTTCTCTATGCCAACCGTGTCCGCTGCCCTGCGCTGATTCTCCAGGGGGGGTCGGATATCACCGTCCCCATACGATCGGCAGAGAAGCTGGCTACGGCCATGCGGAGCAACGGCAACCCGGACGTAGTGGTACGGATCATCCCCGGAGTCAGTCACTCGCTATTGCCCGATCCGGAAGGCGCGGGGAGCGGCTGGGTGTATCTGCCGGCGTTTCAAACATCGCCGCAGGTCCTTGAGACCATGACAAAGTGGCTCTATGCGCGGCTGGACCCGATTGCAAGGAAAGCTGAAAGGCGCTAGCGATGGTATCTCGCACTGTCAGCGTTTATCGATTCCGAGCAATGCAGAAATCTTGACTGGCGCATCCTGGGCAAAGCGCTCATTGACGAAGTTGCGGACGCGTCGTCGGCGAACCGGAAGCAATCCACGGGGACGATAAGTCGCCTATTCGTACACTTGACCGGCACTTGTCCGCTTAGCCCTGTTTTAAGGACAAGCGAAAGGCATCGATCCGTTGCTATATTCTAGGTTCACTTGGAGCGGATCAAATCGCTCTCATAAGCTTGGTCAACAGCAGCTGCGATCCTGCTCATTCCGGGCGCAAGAGTGAGATCAAACGTTCGGCGGACGTCATTCTCGTATGACATAGCCTTGTCACCTTCCAGAATAATGCGTTGCGTCAATTCGGTACGATTGCTACGAAGCTCCTCGAAGACCCACTGACATGAAATGACTGCGCCGTCCAGCGCGATCTCCATCGTGTACGAGTTTTGCGGCTCAACGTCTCTTAGCCGCCACTGTATTGTCGCTTGACCTGGTATTTCAGTTGTACCGTGCGAACCTTTTTCGAATGGTCCCTCCAAATGAAACGTCGCAGGAGGGTCATCCCAGTTCTCAACATCAGACATATACTTCCAAACAAACGTACGGCTTGCGTTTGTTTCCACCGAATGCTCCATTTCCCAGGCAATGTTACTCATGTCCAGTCCTTCTCATGTCGCAGAAGTTAATGAAGCACCGGTTACGGCACCCTTCAGCATTCTAGTCCGCGAGCTGTAAGGCCTCACTTGTCGAAAAGTCGGCATATCGGACAGATGGATTGCGGTTTGTCGTTTAGCAAGTGTCCGGAGGGCCCTGTAAGGATCTTCAGCCGGCTCTCGGGTCGACGGAATTCTGCTGGGCCGTATCGGCGCAATCCCAGAGAGAAGGATTTCCGGACTGTTAACAAATTGGTGACAAATCGCTGACAACCACGGGTCGCGAGTCTGCCTAAAATTCTGCGTCAGCAGGCCAGGAAAGGTTTCCCACCCGCTATTTCCAGCGATGGTTAATCTTCCTCTGCTCCTGACTTAGCTAAGGAGATCACTATGCAGATCCGCAGAACCGTACCCGCCGCTTGCCTCGGCCTCGTTATCTTCGCGGTTTCAGCCCTAGCCCACGCGCAATACAAAGTCACAAGCTTGGATTCAAATCAGCTCCGCCAAGCTCCCACCATCGATCCACTGCTGGGCAACGCCTGGGGATTAGCCCGGAGCGCCACATCGCCCTGGTGGGTCAGCGATAACAGCACGGGATGGTCAACCCTCTACCTGGCAAATGGAACAGTGGAGTCACTCAAGGTTGTGATCCCCACCGCCGGAAACGGACCGACTTCGCCGACAGGTCTAAACGGACCGGGCACACCCACCGGAATTGTTTTCAACGGATCATCGGAATTCGAAGTCGATGGCGTGAAATCGAATTTCATTTTTGCAACGCTGGATGGCACCATCAGCGGATGGCCAGGCACGAACAAAAACCAGGCCACGATCGCGGTCGACAATTCGGCCAATAAGGCCAGTTACACGGGCCTGGCCATAACCAGCAAGACTTCGGGAAATTTCCTCTACGCAGTGGACAACGCCAACAATGAAATCGATATGTACGACGGCAGCTTTACCTTCGTGAGGTCATTCGGCGATCCTTCGATCCCATCCGGCTTCTCAGCGTTTGGCATTCAGGACATCAATGGCCTGCTTTACGTGGCATACGCGATGACGAACGGCAACGCCGGCGGTTTCATTGACCTCTTCAAGGAGGATGGCACATTCGTGAAGACACTGATCCAGGGTCCACCACTGAACCAGGCCTGGGGCATGGCCGCGGCGCCCGGCAATTTTGGACCGTTGAGCAATACTCTGCTGGTTACAAATAACGTCACCCGCGGCGAGATCAACGGGTTCGACCCGCTTACCGGCAAGTTTGTGGGTACGATGAGGGATGAGTGGGGCAAGAAGATCATCATCAACGGCGTTTGGGGGATTGCCTTCGGCGGCGGAAGTACAAACAACGGAGCGACCAACACCTTGTTCGTCACCGCAGGTGCAGACGATCTGGCCGGCAGCTTTTTGTCGGTCGATTTCAAGCCGCGGTAATTGACAACAATCGTTAAGGATGTAGCCCGGGCCGCCTGAATGAGGCGGCCCTTCTTCCTGCAGGCGTACACGCGGAGTACATAGCCTCTCTCTGGAGACACTCTGCACGATTAGGAACGAAAAACGATAGGCCCTATCAGGGCTGCCCCATCAGGGCTGCCCCATGGGACGATGCTCGGGTGAGCGTACCGCTCTGAGGCGGGGGAGTTTTGATAGGGCCGTTTGAAGGAAGACGCTGGTACGGCGGCCGCGCTGGGCTAGGTCACGGCGTTAGACATAACCATAAAGGAAATGGGGTAAAGACGAGGGTTACTCATGATGAACTATCGACTGACGGGAAGGTTTTGACGACGACGGTGCAGTCGTGCGCCTGCACGGTTACCTTCATCGGTGAGTGCCTTGGCGGAGAATTATGCCTCAGTTGAACTCGGAATTGAGAAAGACCTTCGGTGGAGTTTCGTTGTATCCCAGACCCGAAAACCTAGACCTGGGATACCTGTCAATTGAGGTCTGTTCGCTTTATTCCCTTCGCAATGCTTGCATGGGTTGCAGTTTGGCAGCACGCCATGCTGGGATAAGCGCTGCGAAGAGTATTCCGGCCTCCAATATCACAATCGTGAATACCGCTGTCTGGGCATCGAAGGCCCGAACGCCGAAGAGCAAGCCGGAAAGCAGCCGATGGAGCAAGAATGATGTGCACAGTCCTCCCATTGTGCCCCAGAGGGCTAATTGAGCGCCTTGCGACAGTACCAGCCAGGCGACGCTGCCTCGCGTGGCCCCCAACGCCATGCGGATACCGACTTCCCGGACGCGGCGTGCCGCGATGAAAGAAACCAATCCATACACGCCGAGGACGGAAAGAATCAGCGAGGTCACCCCGAAGAAGGCAAGTGCAATGAAGAGGAAGCGACGGGTAGCAATCGAGTCTCCGATCAATTGCGACATCGACTGAGCGAAAAAGACCCCCTGGTCCGAGTCGACTCCGCTGATCACCTTTCTCAACAGACGGGCGGTTTCGCCAGGAGGAGCCGGACTTTTTAAAACCAGGAAATTGACATAGCCGTTGCCCCGTGAAAGGGGGAGGAAGACGCCTGGCCTCGCCGCTGCATCCAGGGCTCTGTTATGCATGGGAGCAACTACTCCGACCACTTCCCGCCATACCGGTTTGGCCGGATCGCCCGCATTGATCTGCTTTCCAATCGGATTCTGACCAGGCCATAACCGGTTTGCCAGACTGGAATCGATAACAGCAATCTGTGGCGTGCTTGCGGTGTCTCCCTCGCCGATCAACCTGCCTCGGATGAGCCCTACCCCGACTGCTTCTAGATAACCAGGCGACACTTCATTAAGATCAGCGCTAATGCCGGAGCTTGCATCTATGTTTTCCGAATCCCTCGCGTTTACTTTTGCGCTGTCATATTGCCCAACCATAGGAAAGCCAGTGGACGCAGCGGCAAGTTCGATTCCGGGAGTGGTGCGCAACTGGTCAAGAACTTTCTTGTAGAAGAGCTCCCTATCGGCGTAGGTGGGATAACGCGAGGCAGGCAGTACGGTCACAGCATAGACAACATGGTAAGGGTTATAGCCGATGTCAGTAGACAGAAGATTGACGAACGTGCGAAGCATCAGTCCGGCGCCGCTCATCAGAATCACCGCCAACGCGACCTGTCCGATAACCAGCAAGCCCCGCACCCCGCCACGCGAGCGTCCCCCACTATACCTTGAACCTTCGGAGAGGACTTCGCGGGGAGACCGCTTTAAAACCTGCATTGCATTCAACGCGCCTAGAAACGTCCCCAGCATCAGAACCAGCGCAATGGAAAAACCCAACGCCGCAAGATCGATGTGGGTTCCGGCAAGACGCGGAACATCGATAGGGGCGAGGCGCAGGAGAAGATTCAGGCTCACGACGGCGCAAGGAATTCCTAGCAAGCCGCCGAATATGCACAACAGGAGCCCCTCCATCAGCGGGACACGTGCCACGCGCCAGCTACTTCCGCCGAGAGCCATGCGCACAGCTAAGTCGTTGGCGTGAAACTCGCCTTTTGTAAGCAGCAAACCTGCAATATTTGTGCAGGCCAGGAGCATGATCAAACCAGTAGCGGCGGACAAGGTGAGCAATGGCCCATTCACCTGGCTTACCGTTTGCTCACGGAGAGTCGATAACTTGGCACTCAAATCTTTGTTACTCGCCGGAAACTCACTTTGAAGCTGTCGGCACTCAGCCTGCAATTGCATCTGAGCTTCGGCTGTGGATACTCCAGGGCCTAATCTGGCAATGACGCCGCCATCTGGATCGCCGTGCTTCACCTTGGCAAGGTCTAGACCGAGCGGCGTCCAAAATTGCATCTGATCGGTCGGAAGCTGCGCAGTTGTGCCGAGCCGCAGGGGGAAATTGAAACCCCGGGGCATCACACCTAGAACCTGAAAGCCTTGGCCGTCCAGTTGAATGGACTTTCCAACAATTTTTGGATCGGCATGGAAACGTCGGCGCCACAGATCGTCGCTCAGCAGCACCACATGATTGCTCCCCGGGCGGTCGTACTCGGCGGGGAACCACGCTCCCAATTCCGGGCGAACACCAAGCATCGGCATCAGGTTTGCCGATACACGCAATCCATATACCGATTCAACGACGCCTTTCTCCGTCAGATTCATCAGGTTGTAGTGGTACATGGCAATATCCTGGAACGCCGGCACCGAGCCCTTCCAATCAACTGCATCCCGCAGAGGCGCACTCCATCCGTTCTCCGCACCGGTCTTGGGCCACCAACTGACGATTTGAACCAGTCGGTTGGGCTCTTGGTACGGCAGCGGAGCCAATAGAACGGTGCGCACTGCGCTGAAAATCGCTGTACTTACGCCGAATCCCACCGCCAGAACGAGGATGAGAATAAAAGAGAATCTGGGTGCGTGTTTTATCTGCCGAAGTGCGTAACGAATATCCGTCCACAGTGCGTCGAAGTTCATCAATGGTCACTCCTGGCTCGGAGATCAATACTTTAGACGATCCTCGCCAGCGTTTTGGCATTGTTTGGGGTGGGTGGCTCGCGGCTCCGCAGTTCCGAGCGGTGCTTCTGCCATGGGCAGCATTTCTGAATAACCATTGTGAAGCGATTGCTGCCATGGACTTCTTCGAGCAGCATCGACAACTGAGCGTGGCTAAATTAAACCGTTCGATTCGTGGGCTGCGGCCATATAAAGCGTTCGCGCTCCAGATGCACGCTGTTCTGAACGAGAGGGGTGCGGACCGTTAGCGTGCACTAAGATTGACCGGGTTGTTTCTTTAGAAGCCCCCATAGCTGGTGCACCGCACCCGCCATCTGGTCTGCCGGAGTGGCTGCAAACCCAAGCACGAACCCATGGCGCGGCTTATTCATATAACAGTGCGACAGTGGCCATAGGCATAAGCCGTACTTTGCTGCCTGATTCGCGATTTCTGCGTCGTTAAATCCTGATGGGAGGGTCACCGTCAGGTGCATTCCGGCTCCCGCGCCGTGGATCTCCAGCATATCCCTGCAAGTGTTCTGCACACTCTCCACCAGAGCAGTCCGGCGTTCCTTATAGAGTGACCGCATGCGGCGAATATGCCGGGCAAATCGACCGGCACGGATGAAATCTGTGAGCACTTCCTGAAATAAGTAGGAGGGGAAGATACCTAACGAGAATCGTACTGCCATAAATCTTTCAATGAGATCGGGAGGGATAACCATATAACTCACTCTTACGGACGGAAAGATAACCCTGCTGAATGTCCCAATGTAAATCACGCGTGCGTCCGAATCGATCCCCTGAAGGGAGGAAACCGATGCAAAGTCGTAACGGTATGCGCTGTCATAGTCGTCTTCCACAACCCATGCTCCATTATCCCGAGCCCAATCCAGAAGACGCAGTCGGCGAGAAGGGCTCATGGTAACGCCTAGGGGATATTGGTGCGACGGCGTAACAAACGCGGCACGCGCATTCGGCAGCAGATTAACCCCTGCAGACACATTTATGCCTTCGTCGTCTACCGGGACCGGGACAATTCGGCAGCCTGCCCCGAGCAGAACCGACTGTGCAAGCTGGCAGCCCGGCTCTTCGATCCACACCGGGTCGCCAGGATCCAGCAGCACCCTCGCCGTGATTTCCAGAGCCTGTCGCGATCCCGATACGATCATGATTTGCGACGGGTCGCATTCGACAGCCCTCGCGGTGCGGAGGTAAGAGCAGATTGCGTCTCGGAAGCGATCCAGCCCCATCGGGTCGTTGTGATGAATGCCGGGCAAACGTGATCTTCGACCGTGTTCAGCCAGCAGCTTCGACCACGCTCCGAAAGGAAACTGGTCGAGCGCCGACTGGTGGACTCCGAAGGGTCCCCAACCATGTCGCCACGGAACAGATTCGAATCGCGGTAATAACGAGGAACGCCGGGAAAGACAGCGGGATCCTCCCGTGGTTGACCGTGATCTTCTCCCGTGTGGGAGTTGACCCGGCAAGGATGCCGAAACGAAGGTTCCCGATCCGACTCGACTTTCGAAGTAACCCTCAGAAAGCAACCGTGCATAGGCGTCGAGGACCGGAAAACGGGATACTTCCAGATCTTCCGCCAGGTGCCTGCTGGAAGGTACTTGTTGTCCGGGCTGCAAATTGCCACGCAGAATTGCGGCACGGAACCCTTCGCAGATCTGGTGGTGCAGCGGAAGCGTATCCAGGCGGTCAATAGGGATGACGGGTGCAATTCCTGACAAGTCTTTCGCCACTTCTTTAACTCCGCTGGTATTCGCCTCGTTATGCTGAACCCACACAAGCGGCGGAGGCCGGATCCTCCCCCCGCTGTGGTGAAAGTTAACTCCCGTTGCTTACTGCTGACGGAAAGGTGGATTTCCCCCCGAAGTAGCACTCAATGGTCTCCACTTTCCCGTCTCTGAGCCTGAAGTACTCTACATTCCGGAAGGATTTACCGTTCTTTGTGTGGCAAAGATACTTCACCACCGCCTCGTTGCCACTTCCGAACACCCGCTCCAGATCAAATCGATCGATAAAGTTAACCTGTGTATCCCAGCATTGCGTTTTGAAAGCGCTCTTACTGATGTGGTCGTCGCCGGCCGCGCTCGTGAAGGTAAAGTTGTCGGCCATCAGGGCCTCAAATTGACCCTGGTCCTTTTTCTCCCATGCCTTATACCAACTCCGGACAATCGCTTCGTATGTCGCGCTCCGCTCCGTACCTGCGCGCGCCCGTACCGTTACCAAGAGCCCCGCTGCTCCAGCCAGTGCGCAAGCTCCCGATGCGAGCGCCTTCCGCCGTGATACTCCGATCTTTGTCATGTCCATCCGCCTTTTCCAGCTCTTGGGTTAGTGGCTTCTGGGGCCACGCTATCGAATTGGCAACCCCGTATCATTTCGCCCTTCTGCGCCGTTTTGGGACTGTTGCCGAAATTCCCAATGGCTCGGGCGGCGCGGAACACGGCGATGGTTGGAACAGCAGCTCGATGTATCGCCGCAGATGATCAATGCACTGCGCCGCAATCGCAGCACCACCCTGGGCCTTGGCCAGGATGAACGCGCCCTGGAGGGTGGCCTGGGTATAGAGAGCGAGACTTTCGGCGGTCCATTCGGGGCGCATGCCGCTCTGCCGCATGGCCTCTTCAATGTCGGCCAGCAGTGTTGCCGCGTGCCCGCTGATGCTCCGGTTGCATGCCTCGCGGATCGCCGGGTGCGTGTCGTAGACCTCTTGCACCATCGTCCCCGCCAGGCAGGTAAAGTCGGGCAACTCTCCGCTCAGCAGCGCCTTACGAAAGTCCACATAGGCCAGCAACCGCTCCAGCGGGTCGGCTAGCTCGTGGTAGGACGCGGAGCCAAACTGCGCCTCCGTGCCCGCAATCCAATAGTCGGCCGCAGCCAGCGCCAGTTCGTCCTTGCTGTCAAAGTGGTGGAAGAAGCTTCCCTTGGTCAGACCAGCCGCCTCGCAGACGTCCTCAACCCGCGTGGCCGTATATCCCTTGACGCGGATCACCCGGATCGCAGCCTGCAGGAGTTTGGTTTTCGATTCGTGTCTCGCTTCGGCTATCGGCATTTTCGTACCAATCAGTGGGTATGTATTTAACTATACCGACTGGTTGGTACGCTGATCAAGATGAATCTTTGCTAACCGCCCAGTTCTTTCGTCTTCGAATTTCAAGCAGTTGTCGACTAGCGAAGGAAGACCGAGCGACCGGAAACGGCGCTGACGAATGAACTCCCTGCCCTCCAAGCCGTGCTTGTCAGACGGAGAAAGGTCTCTGGAATCGGGTCTGTCATGCAGGCTATGGCAGTGTTTTTGTACTCAGTCCGGTATGGCGACAAATCAGCCAAGTAAATCGGGGGATTGTTGCGACGAAAAACTCTGGGGCAAAATGAATCTCAGCTTTGGAACAGGGTTTCGGGATTGCCGGCGATGGCGTGCAAGAAGACTGTCTGTACACTCTTGCGACAAGTTTGGGACCGCAATTTGGGACCATGGAGACATTGATTTCAGGGCGTTGAAATTTCGTTCCAAAACTTACCCTTTGCGGGACAGGGCGAAACGCACTTAGGTGCATACCGCCCGATGCGCTCTCACTCGGAATAGGTTCGTGGCCAACCGCGGTGGAGGCGGCTGGAATGAGCAAACACGGCAACCCAAACTCCCGAAACCAAAACGGCCCATTAGACTGAAGGCGTATGAGTATGGAAGTCGCCAGGCCGCTGTCGGCTCTGCTTTCGCAGGTGTTGGTTGCCTTCACGCTCGAACTCGACAACGAATTCGAGCGGCGCATGATTGAGGCGGGTGAACCTGGAACGCTCTCCCTTGGAGTATGGGCCAACCTGATGCGTTTTCTGTCTGATGGCCCGGTCTCGATTCGCGACCTGGCGGCGTGTGCCTTGGCATCGGAAAAGCAAATCAAGTTCAACTTGGGGTGCCTGGAGAGATGGCGGCTCGTTAAGCTGGAGCCGGATATGGCGGATGATCGGCCCGTTTCTACTCGCGCGCATCGTCTCTCCGGGCGCGTTCTGCGCGATGGATGGGGCAGTGGTCGCGGGATGCGATCGGGCAGGATGGTTCGACTTACCGAGAGGGGACGGAAGGCCTGTGAGATCTGGCCGCCTCTGTTCGATGAGATTGAGCAGCGATGGGTGACGCGTTTCGGTGAAGACGATCTGGGTGGCCTCCGGCGCGCGCTAGAGGATGTCGTCACGCAAATCGATATCGAATTGCCTCAGGCGCTGCTGGGAGTTGGGGAACTGGAGGGCAGTTATCCTCCGCGGAGCGCGCGGGACACCGGCTTCTTTTCGCTGCCGGCGTTGCTCTCGCAGTTGCTGCTGTCGTTCACCATCGAGTTCGAACGCGAGTCGCGCGCGCCGCTGTGGCTATGCGCCAACACCCTGCGCGTTCTGGGTGAGAAGTCGATTCGCGAAAGCGATATTCCGCGTTTGACCGGAGGCTCGCCCGAAACCAGCGGTATTGGATGGCAGATCAAGCCATACATTGTGATCGAGCCGGATCCGGCTGCAAAGCGCGGAAAGGTGGTTCGCCTTTCGCCTCTGGGTCTGGCAGCGCAGCAGATGTATCGGGATCTGAATGCCGCCATCGAAAAGCGATGGGAGGCGAAGTTCGGTAAAGACAAGATCGGACGCCTGCGCGAATCCCTTCGTGAGCTTTTCGTTCCGCGCAGCGGGGACCGATTGTTGCTCTCGGAAGGGCTTGTCCCAGCAGAAGGAACGGTCCGGTCGGGAGCCGAGGCGCCCGCGCTTGGCCGCCGCGACGTTGCGGCGGCAGCGAAGCAACGAATGCGAGATCTGGTCGCGCAGACCGAGGTGTTCGTACGCGATCCTGCTGGCGCGCTGCCGCATTATCCGCTTTGGGATATGAACCGTGGATTCGGACCTTAGTAGGCTCCTGGAGTTGCTCTTGGACTTTGGCGCGCAGCGGCGCTCACCCGAAGGGATGGCCCGGAGCGTTTTTCGCGCAGGGTGCGCGGCGGGGATGGGCGGAAGTGAGCAGAAGATGGGTTGAGCCTCCTTGTCCTCGCTCCGCATGACTGCGGAGGAAGCGCGGCACGCGGCTTTGCGGAAATTCGGCAATATTGCCAAAGTGAAAGATGAAACGCACGAGGTCTGGAGTGTGACGTGGCTCCGGCGGTTATTTCAGGACGTGCGTTTCGGCGTTCGGACACTCGGAAAGAATCCTGGCTAGGCGATAGCCGCAATACTTACTCTGGCCCTCGGAATAGGAGCCAACACCGCCATTTTCAGCATGGTACGCGGTGTTGTACTGGCGCCACTTCCCTATCGTCAACCTGAACGCTTGGTCCTGATCTGGGAGAGCCGTCCAAATCTCAAGCAACTGGATGCTCCTATCCAGACTTTCAGGACTGGCAGCGTAATGCGCGCTTGTTCGAACAAATGGCGTTCTCTTTTGGAGCAGCTACGATCTGACCGGTCCGGGGACGCCACAACACATCGATGGCATGACTGTCTCTTCCGGCTTCTTTGCCACACTGGACGTTCCGATGGTTCTGGGACAGGAGTTTTCTCGATCGGAGGATCAGCCCCATGGAGCGCAGAAGGTAATCATCAGCAATCGATTGTGGAAGGATCGCTTTGACTCCATTGGATTCAAATATGAACTTTGTAGAAGAACTCGATACGTCGGCTCTGAAGTTTAGGTGATGCTCGATGGAAGGCGATTATCGGACGCCGCAATTTTGCTTTCTCACCATCACCTCAAATCCCGTTGGTGAAGTTTCGATCTGTAATTCTTTCCAACCAGCCTCACTTGCCATCGTTCGAATCTCGTCGAGCGAATACGCCCGCTTGATGAGCATGTGCTTGAAGGTGAGGTTGGTGAAGACGCGGTTCCACCAGCTCAATCCCATCCTCTGGACGAATTGCTTGATGTCCTGCATGGACACGTCGCGTCGCATGTCGATGAGCATCGCCATGCTGCCGGGGCGTAGCACTCGCAGCATCTCGTGCATCGCCTTTACTGGCTCGGTGAAGTTCTTGAAGGCTGCGCGGCACACGACAAAATCAACGCTGTTGCTCTCGATCAGAAGCTGGGAGGCGTTTCCCTGTAAAAATGTGGCCTTCAAGCCAGCATCCGCTGCATTCTTTTGAGCCAGCTCTACAAAGGTCCGGCTGATGTCTATGGCATACACGTCGAGACCGTGCTTTGCAAGTTGGATGGAGAGGAAGCCGGGACCGGGTGCGACTTCCAGCACTTTGCCGCCTGCCGGGACCATTGCTGCAATCCTCGCGGCAAGTATGCGGAAGTCTTCCATACTTTTGCGCGTGGTGCGGTCGTACCATCGCGCAATGCCGCCCTCCATACCCATTCCTTTGTATGCCTTTGCTGATCCACTCATGTCTTATTCTCCATATATCTTATTAAACAAGATATATGTATACTAAATAGAAATAGACACCTATGTCCAGGGTTGCGAAGAAAAAAAGCCGCGCGTCTTCAGAAAAGCCAACGGTTGAAGTCGAAGTGGGTATACTCGCCAAGCTGCCTGCGCCGGTGACTCCAGCCGATCGTATTGTGCTGGAGATCCGCAAGTTCATCGCCTCCAGCATCTTTTTCAATGCGAAGGCGGCGGAGAAAGCCGGGCTCGGGCTTACCGATATGCAGATGCTTCACATGCTGCAGCTCTATGGGCCGGCTACTCCGAGCCGGCTGGCCGAGGGCACGGGTTTGTCAAGCGGGGGCGTCACGGTCGCGCTCGACCGGCTGGAAAAGAGCGGATTGATTCGCCGTGAACCTAACCCGGCAGATCGCCGGAGTCTTGTCATTCATCTTATGCCGTCGAGATTGGTCCATATCGCAGCGATATATGAAGGCATTGAGGCCGGAACCCGGCAGCAGCTCGCTACTCTTTCGCAACGTGATCTTGAAGCGGTCGTCCGCTTCTTTGAAGCGCTCTCCTCAGTGCGAGGTAACTGAGAGAGACAAACTGACCGGAGCAATGCGACCGCCTGAAGAATGGTCCTGAGAGTCGCCAACTCGGACAAGGGATGTGTTGCAACTTCAGGGTTGCTGTGTGGTGACGTGAAAGAATCGCGAAATGGTGACCCGACCCGCGATCTTCAAATGGCGACAGACCGAACCCGGATTCCTACTTTGTGCAATCCGGTGGTACCTTCGCTATTCTCTTTCACTGCGCGATGTTGAGGAGCTGCTGGAGGAGCGTGGTCTCAACGTCGATCCTTTGGCGTCGATACCGCAGCTGCGCGCCGCTCAAAATAAGCTGCTCGACTCGTACTGCTTGTAAAGTCAGCTTTTGAGCAAGTTCGCGGCGGACAGCTCAGCCCAGGTCGAAGTCTACTCAAACGCCGTTTTGCAGGAGCTTCGACTCCTGGAGAGCACGCCACTGAGTCCGTGGAGCAGCGTCTCATTCTCCTGCTCAAATGGCCTGACTAAATCATTGAGCGATACCAAGCTGAGTCAGCATAAAGGCGTACCGCCGGTCCTGCTCGCGGATGCGGTCGTAACGTCCACTCGACCCACCATGGCCACCGTGCATATTGATGAAGAAGACCAATGGATTATGGTCGGTCTTCAGCGCCCTCAGTTTGGCTACATACTTCGATGGCTCCCAATACATCACCTGCGAATCATCGAACGATGTCTGCACCAGAATGGCCGGATAGGCTTTCGCCGTCACATTGTCGTAAGGCGAATAGCTGAGCATGTAATCGAACGCAGCCTGCTGGTTCGGGTTGCCCCACTCCTCATACTCGGTGACCGTTAACGGAAGCGACGCATCGAGCATCGTGTTCATGACATCGACAAAAGGCACTTCGCACAGGACCACTTTGAAGAGATCCGGCCGCATGTTGGTTACTGCGCCCATCAACATGCCGCCCGCACTGCCGCCCTCGATACCGACGTCGCCCCGCTTTCCGTAGCCCTGCGTCAGCAATCCTTCGGTCGCGTCGATGAAGTCGGTGAAGGTATTCCGCTTGGTCATCATCTTGCCTGCGTCGTGCCACGCCTCGCCAAGCTCCCCGCCGCCGCGAATATGCGCCACGGTGGTCACCACGCCGCGGTCCAACAGCGGCAAAAGCGTTACCGAGAACATGTCGGGCATGGTTATGCCATACGAGCCGTAGCCATAAACGAACAGAGGGTTGTCACCGCGCTTGAACTTGTCTTTGCGATAGACCACCGTCACTGGTATCCCGACGCCGTCCTTTGCGGGCACAAAGAGACGCTCGACCGTATACCGCGACTTGTCGTAGCCGCCCGGCACCTCCAGTTGCTTCAGCAGGACCGAAGTCTGGCTCTTTACATCGTATTCAAAGGTCGAGCTTGGTGTGATTGGCGATTGGTAGTTATAGCGGTATTTGTCGGTGTCGAACTCCGCATTGATCGCGGCGCTTAAGAAGTACGCGGGCTCCGGGACTTCAACGGTGTGCGCCTCCTTGCTCCTCATCGTGACCACCTGCAGCACCGGTAGCCCTTTGACCCGCTCTGTGATCACATAGAAATTCTTGAATGCGTCCACCTCTTCGATCGGCACTTCCCTGCGCGCGGCAACCAGCTCCGTCCAGTGCGCGTTGTCCGGAGTCGCCACCGGCGCGGTCACCAATCGATAGCTCGGGTCAGTGTCATTCGCACGAATATAAAAAAGGTCGTTGGCTTCGTCAGCGTAATAGCGAATGCCTTCCTTTCGCGGCTCAATGACCTTCCAATCGCCGTTCGGAGTGTCCGCCGCGAGGAACTTCTCTTCGCTGGTCACATGGCTTTCGGACCCCATCAATAGATACTTGTCATCCCGCGTGCGGTCTACATAGACGTCATAGCGTTCGTCCTTTTCCTCGAAGATTACAGGATCGGTCGTCACATCCGAGCCAAGCACATGCCGATGCACCAAGTCACTGCGTTTGGTTTGGGCATCCTCCGTGGTGTAAAAGAGCGTCTTGTTGTCCGTCGCCCAAATGACCGAATCTACCCGCTCCGCCGTGTCCGGCAGTAGTTTGCCCGTGCGCAGGTCTTTGACGTGTAGTTTGTATTGGCGGAAACCGACGTTGTCAGTTGTGAACGCGAGCAGATTCGAGTCGTCGCTCACATGGGTCCCACCAAGCGACATAAATTTCTCGCCTTGCGCGAGTTCATTCACATCGAGCATCACTTCCTCTGGTGCGCTGAGCGTCTCTTTCTTGCGGCACAGCACCGGGTACTGTTTGCCTTCCTCAGTGCGCGAATAGTACCAGTAGCCGTGCTTGTGGTAAGCCACCGACGTGTCGGTTTGCTTGATGTGGCTGAGCGTCTCGTTATAGAGCTTGTCCGCGAAGGGTTTTTCGTCCGCAGTGACCTGCTCAGCATAGGCATTCTCCGCCTCGAGATACTCCCGCACCCGCGGATTGGTCCTTTCGTGCAGCCAACTGTAGTCGTCGACCAGCACCGCCCCGTTGATTGGCTTTTCGGTGTGGATCTTCTCCGCAACCGGAGGCTTGGGCCCGGAAGCGCTCTGAGCGACCGCAGTTGCAGTCGCCAGCATCAGCACGACGGTAGAAAAGCCTGGATATTGCATGATCGTCATTCTATGACAGCCAAGAACGGAAGCGATGCAAAGTGCATGCAAAGTTCTGCTTTTCGGAAACTTGCTGACGCAATGAACGGTGATCCGCGAACTTACTAGAATTTATGATTTCGGTGCAGCAGGTGATTCTGTTGGTTTCGACCACTGCACCATGGTCCGCGCTCGTCCGCTGGATGCAGTCATGGGGCATTTGAATCACCTATGGAGTAGGCTCGATTCACGTACTGCCCGGTTCCATCCGCGCTATTGATTCCAGAGGCCTTTTTCAATTCGACGCAATGCTCCGCGACAACGACCGCGATTTGCCAACGTTTTCAGCTGCTGCTTAAACTGAGCGCAGCCCAATGACACCGGAGACCAACTCAGAAATCGCTGCCTGCCTCTCACCGATATTGGTCTACGATGGCTCCTGCGGTTTCTGTAGCCGTTCGGTTCGGTTCTTATTGCGTCATGAACGACGCCATGACTTGTCGTTTGTGACGCGAAACTCCGAACTGGGCAAGAGACTGCGTCGCACACATGGGCTGGAATCGGTCGAGTCGATGCTGTGGATCGAAGGCGACCAGGCATTTGCCGAGTCTGCTGCGGTGCTGAGAGCAGCAGGCTATCTCGGCGGCTGGTGGTGCCGATTCGCCGTCCTCGGTTCGTTCTGCCCTTCATTCATCCTGAACGGAGTCTATAAAATCATCGCCAAAAACCGCCGTCGGATCTTGTCCAAATCGGCCGCCTGCCCAGTTCCCAATCCTGAACAGCGCAATCGCTTCTTAGCCTGACAGACGACGAACGCATTCGGAAGTGCGGATGCGTGACACTCAAGCCGGCAGAAACCGCCGCTAGTCTCGAGTTTCTCAACGAACCATATACATTCAGAGCCAACGCGCGGGAGACTGAGTGGTTTGGCCATCAGCACAAAAGGAGCTGTCCTCAGCTCCAGATCGGAAGCGGAATTGCCAGTTTACGTTACTGCACGCCAAAAAGGCGCAAGAGATCGAGGCCAACACAAACGCGCGATACCTAGACACTTGGCGGATGCGTCCAACTTCCCGATCGTGCCACGATAGCTCTGAAAGATGAGGAAAACGTGATGGCAAATGAAGCGCAGAAGGCAGGGATTTGGACTCAATTATCGAAAGCCTTTTCGGGTGCAATAGAGACCGTTCAGGAGAGCATTGTCGCAATCCACAGCGGAGGGAGATCGACTTCGAGCGGCGTGGTTTGGCGGCCGGGCATCGTAATAACGACTCATCACGGCCTTCGTCATCGTGAAGGCATTAAGGTCAATCATGCTGGAAATCTGCTCGACGCAAGCCTGATTGATGGTGACCCGGCAACCGATCTCGCGGTGCTGCGCATTTCGATGGAAAACCTGAGGCCAGTCGAGAGCACGAACAATGGCACCTATACAGGAGAAGTTATCCTATCAGTGGGCCGTTCCAGGCTGGGCGACATTTCCGCAAGCTATGGAATCGTTGCACGTACGGGCGACGCGTGGCGAACCTGGCGCGGAGGACAGATCGATCGACTCATCCGTCCCGATATTCAACTGTACGTAGGTCAGTCTGGCAGCGCGCTGGTCAATGAGCAACGACAAGTGCTGGGAATCAACAGCCCAGCGCTAGCGCGACAGGCCGTCATTACCATACCAACGCAGACCATCGACCGAATTATCGATGCCGTTCTTGAGCGTGGCCACGTTCCCCGTCCGTTTCTAGGCATCGCCATGCAGGCGGTTCCGATACCGGAGCCAGCGCGCTCGTTGTTTCCGGCGGAAGCTGAACATGCGCTTCTGGTGATGCACGTTGAGCCGAAGGCACCTGCCGCTTTAGCAGGAGTGATGGTGGGAGATCTGATTGTCTCGGCCAACGGCGATGCCATTGGCAATGTTCGCGACTTCTTGCACTGGCTTTCCGGTTTACACATTGGAGACTCTATCTCTCTGGTAGTGATCCGCGGAGGGGCGAAAGTCGATCTGACCGTGAGCGTCGCGGATCGTAATCAACCATAACGATCATAGGGGACGAGGTGGAGCAGACGAAAAGACGGGAGTTGGGTCCTGGACCCTTGCGTGTGTTGCTGTGCGTCGGCACAAACACTCTCTCAAACTACCTCACGGTGCTTCGGGCCGAGGTGGAAATCGATCTGCTTCCCATAACGCTTCCTGCTGATCTTCCTTTTCGTGTCCGGAGCGATCAGCCAGACGCGATCGTAATCGTCACAGAAGAATTCCCAGCCACTACATGGCGGAACAGCAGTTCTCTGAGGAAAGCGCTCTCCGCCACGCCGAGCCTTCTGCTTGTCCGCGAAGTGAATGACTCGCTTAAGCAACGAGCCGCACGCTTCCATATACAAACCGCGCTGCCTCTGGATGTGACGACGGATCAGCTGCTCGCCGCCATCTGGGCAACTGTTGCGGGCTTGGCAGTCACTCTCGAGCTATCCTCGCAGGAGGAAGACGAGCATACCGGTTGGATAGCGACCGATGAGCGGCTGGTTGAGCGCCCTCTCACCGAACATTTGACCGCCAGGGAGACAGTTGTATTGCGCCTCATGGCTCTCGGGCACAGCAACAAAGAGATTGCCTCCCGTCTCGACATTTCAGAACACACAGCAAAGTTCCATGTCAGCTCGGTGCTGGCGAAACTGGGTGCGGCCAGCCGAACGGAAGCCGTTACTATCGGCATTATGTGCGGCCTGGTTGCAATCTAAGTAGTAATCTCTCTGGAGCCGCTTGGTACCTGACTGGCACTCGCGGCTGACTCACTCGGAGTAGTCCACCGGGAACTCATGAGTCGCGTCGTTATAGAGGATAGAGATCAGCGGAACGCCAGGCTCGGCTGTTGCGTCTGAGCGACGACCCGCGACCTCCCCAGCCACCCCGCTCGTGTATTCCGCCACTACTTCGCCAAACGTATTGCGCTGGATGGCAACCTTCTGCCCGACTTTGACCTTATCGTTTAGCTTGACTAGAAGCTCCACGAACCCGCCATGAGTTGCAAGGAGAGTGTGGCCGCTGTTGCCGATGAAGATATCTGTGTCCTTCCCGGTGCGGCCCATCGGGCCAGAGATAATCCCGTGGTGCTTAAGCACATTCATAGTGCCTTCGACGAACCAGGGGATCATGTTGAGGTCCAGGATGCGCGAAGCGCCAATCTCGGCCGTGAGTGCCGGGATGCCCACATTGATGAATGCGTTCGGGAGGAGAGTGGGATAGGCGGGGTTGTCGAAGATCTGGTCGATGGGAAAGAGCTCCGCCATCGCCCGGACCTCGGGCAACTCCATCCGGGCAAGATTAAACGCTGTTACATCCATACCTGTGGTCCCGGTATGGAAATCGATCGCGTAGTCGGCGTTCGGTCTGAAGAGTCTGTTGAAGAGGATCCCAGCGTGCCGGCTTGGGGCGCTGGCGCCATTTTCATTCCCGGGCCATTCGCGATTGATGTCGATGAGGTCGATTCCTCTTCCTGAATTGGGCCATCTACGCGCCATGCCTTCCAGGGCCGGACGGGATACGTCAGGAACTGCGAGTACCGTGCCCGACATCTGGGCCGGATCGAGCTTGCTCATGACGGCTTGGATCGTGTGCACCGGACTCATCTCATCGCCGTGTACACCACTGATGAGGGCGATGCGCTTGCCCGGCTTCGTCCCCACGGCGACTATCACCGACACATACCAGTGCTGCCCCGTGGGCATTTGCACGCCCTCGAAATAGAACATGTGCTTCTTGCCACGTTCTAGATCGTTCACGTCCAGAGCGCTGATGACTTTCTTTCCCTGGATCACATCGCCGGTGTAGACCGTTCCTTGTGGTGCACCCGGTGCCGCTGCAACAGACGGTGCTATCGTGTCCTGGGCATTTGCCGTGTCGGCACTGCTCGCGAAAGCAGCCGACGCGCCAACCAGGCCGATGGCTGCCATCATGAAGTCGCGGCGATCGAGGCCATCTTTTTGTTCGTTTGCCATGGCGAAGGCTCCTTCTGTTATGTACGAATCGGGGATCTGGTCCCTACCTTTGCGAAGTCGTAGAACATACGCTTGTGACGAATCGTCAGGACGTAAAGATTATTATGCTGCAAGAACTTTTTCACCAACCTGGGGTCAATACTAGGCTACGATCTCAACCACCAAAAAGATCAGTAAGCATCAGACAATTCGGCTGTACACAGCCTGACGCACCAGATCAACCGTTGGCAATTGCGTCTTCTTCGCTCGTGAATCTGTCAACTATTCTGCCATGAGTTCGTTCAACCCCAAGTGTTCGTCTAGCTTCTGTACCAATAGACGGCCCCAGCTTTGTGCCGAAAACAGCATCTTCAGACCGACTCTGAAGTCGGCCGCCTGCAACCGCGCCAAAGTCTCTGGGATCGCGGACAATCGGATTGACAAAGTGAAAGCGAGATAACCGAAATCATGAAACGCACTGCGTTAGTGACAGGCGCCCGTCGCGGTTTGGGGAGCGCGATCGCGTTGGAACTGGCTGAAAACGGCGCGAACGTTGCGATCTGCTCAGGACTCTGCTTCTTCCCTCGTGCCATCTATGGCTCCTTCCATACCAGTTTGTCTCACTTGTAGCTCGCCAAAATACAATCCGGCTCAAGATGGGCTTGGTCATGAAGTTAAGGATAGCTTTGACAGTACTTCTCGCCCCAAAATAGCTGATCGACTACGGCAGATAGTCACAGAAAGCTGTGTCGAGGACTCCGGATGAGCGAGCGGGGCACACTTCTACCGCTCTATTTTCAATGCCGATCATAAATATCAAAGCCAAAGTCCAAGCGGCCAGGTCGTAGCGGTGATGCAGGCCGCCAAGTTTGGCGACAAGTCTCTTCGCCCTCACATCCTTGCTCACCTTCGATTGCGCGGCTGACGCCCAGAGCAGGAGCGGATGTCCGGACTCCGCAAGTATTGGAACTTAACTATTCGTAACGGACTGCTTGCATGGGGTCAATGGAGACAGCGCGCAGAGCGGGGATGGTGCAGGCCAAAGCGCCGCAGAGAATGAAAAGCGCGGCGACAGCGGCGAGAATAAGCGGGCTCGAGTAACTGTTTTGGGTCCAGTGGGCAAGGAGCTTGTGGAGGGTGAGAAAGATCAGGAGCCCGGCGAGCAGGCCGCTGGAGACGGTGATGCCGATGTTGCGGCAGACGATCGAGAGTACGTGTGTGCGCTGAGCTCCAAGAGCCATGCGGATTCCAAACTCATTGGTGCGTTGGGCTACGGAGTAGGAGACGACGCTATAGAGCCCGACGAGCGCGAGGGCCAACGCAAGACCGGAAAAGAGACCGAAAAGGATTGAAAAGAGACGCTTCTGCTTGAATTCGGGCTGCTGCTCGATCCATTGATTCAAGTCGCGCACATTGAGATCGGTTTGCTGGTCGGGGTTGACCGAAAGGATGGCCCGTTGAACGTCATGAAGTGAGGCCAACGGCAAGCCCTGCGAGCGGACAAGGAACTGGGTATCCATCCACATGAAGCGTGGATAAGGCATGTAGAGTGCGGGCTGCACTGGTTTGTCTAATCCATCGTTGAGAGAGTCAGCGACGACACCGATGACCTGTAGCCAGCCGTTGGTGTCCGGCACCCCAACGAGCTGTCCTGGAACGCCGATTTGGAGCGAGAGCGTGGGCATCCGAATCTGCTGTCCGATGGTATTGCCATTGGGGAAGTATCGGCGGGCGAGGGTTTGATTGATCACGACTACTGCCCCGCCGCGGGCATTTTCCGTTTCGTCCCAAAGACGGCCTTGCAGGAGCGGGATGTGGAGCGTAGAGAAGTATTCCGGGCTGATGAAGTTGGCGCGGAGATACCTCCGCTGAGCGGAGGGAATGCCGAGGATTTCGAAGGTGAGATTGGAGCCGCTGTGGGGTGGAGTAGCGTTGGCGGATAAGGCAACGCCGGTGACTCCGGGAACGGCGGCGATTTTCTCCTGGAGCGTCTTGAAGTATGCCGCGCGCCCCTCGCGGGTGAGGTAACTGTGCTGATGGAGCGGGACGGGCACGGACATGACGTGTGCAGGGTCGTAGCCAAAGTTGCGGTGCGTCATCTGCATAAAGCCGCCCATGGCAGCCCCTGCGGCTCCCATAATGATGGTTGTGAGAGCGATCTGCGCGGCGATGAGCGTACTAAGCGAGCGGACTTGGCCGCTGCTGCCGGCTACCTTGCGACCGGTGGCCTGCATCACCTTTGAGATGTCGGGGCGCGACATGCGAAGCGACGGCAGAAGTCCGAAGAGGAGTCCACTGACCAAGGCCAGTGCGATGGAGAAAGCGAGAACGGGTAGATTGATGCGCACTACGGACTCGTGCATGAAGACATCGGGGAAGAGCGAGAAGATGAGCCTCGCCATCCAGTAGGCAAGAAGGATGCCGAGCAGCGAGCCGGTGATGGCGAGGACCAGAGCTTCGACGATCAACTGGCAGAGGATGCGGTAACGGCTGGCGCCGAGGGCGGCGCGGACGGCGAGTTCGCTTTGACGGCTCATGCCACGCGCGAGCAGAAGAATGGAGCAGTTGGCGCAGCCGATGATGAGCAGCATGACGACAGCGGCGAAGAGCAGGATAAGAGTGTGTCCTACAGCTAGGACGATGCGGTCGGTGATGTGCTCGAGATGCATGCGGAAGCGGTTGGGGAAGTATTGTGGAGTTTCTTTCGCAAACTGATGGACCAGCGCGTCGATTTCGGCGTTGGCACTGGCGGGGCTGACGCCGGGTTCGAGCTTGATGATGGGTAGAACATTGCGATCGCTCGTGGGCAGCAGAGACATGGGAACGTAAAGGTCGGGTTCCCACGTGTAGTCTTTGGGCATGACGCCAACGATGCTGTAGGGCTTGTGGTCGAGTTCCAGAGTTCTTCCGAGAACATTCCGGTCGCCGTTGTAATGGCGCATCCAGAAGTCGTAGCTGAGCACGACCATCGCCTGCTGATGGGCAGCTTCGGAGTCAGACGGCTGGATGTTGCGGCCAAGCAGGGCGGGAACCCGCAAGAAACTACCGACATTCTCGGTGATATAGGTGAGGGTGACATCTTCAGGAATATCCTGGCCCGTGATTTCGGAAGTAGTGTCATCATCGCCGACCGCATCTTCCACGCTCTTGGTCTTCAGGAGTTGCTGATACTGCGACCAGGTAAGACTAAACCAACGCTCTGGTGATGTGGGTTGGTCGTCATTGAGATAAATGGGGTAGGTTAGACGCTGCCAGTCGGCATAGGGCACGGGATGGAACAATACGGCGTAGATGAGCGAGAACATGGAGGTGGTTGCGCCGATGCCGAGTGCGAGTGACAGGATGGCAACGGCAGCGAAGCCGAAATTTCTGCTCAGGCCGCGCAGAGCGTAACGGATGTCCTGCCACAGCCGCCCTGCCCACAGCCATCCCCAGACCTCGCGAGACTTTTCCCTGGCGAGTAGAACGTTTCCAAACTTCCTCATCGCGGCATGACGCGCTTGCTCGGGGGACAGTCCGGCCTCGATGTTCTCCTGTATATCGAAGTCGATGTGTGCCTGGATCTCGTCGTTCAATCGATCGCCGCGGTTCTTCCACCAGGTCATACCGGCAATTCCTTCCTTTTTGCTGCTGCATTACTGGTTTTCTTCCGCAAGCGGCATGAGAATGCGCCCGACTGCTTCAGAAAGCCGTTGCCACTTCGAAGTCTCGGCAAAGAGCTTTCTCCGACCCTTTGCCGTGAGCCGGTAGAATCGGGCTTTGCGATTGTTCTCCGATGTACCGTCCTCGCCCGCGATGAGCCCCTGCTTGATCAGCCGCTGCAGCGCCGGGTAAAGAGAGCCGTGTCCTATCTGCAGCGCCTCTTGCGATCTGAATTCGATGGACTTTGCAATAGCGTGCCCATGCAGCGACCCCAGAGCAACCGTCCGCAGGATTAGGAGGTCAAGCGTGCCTTGCAGGAGTCCGAGTTGGTCGTCAGCTTCTCTAGTCGACATTCGACCTGAGCCTAATCCTGGTC